>NZ_BAAJLU010000008.1:0-204464 GCF_057550865.1 Colwellia sp. NW0002-52-1
CAAGTATCAAAAATTTATGCTGTTTTAAGACGCTTAACTAAACCTTCACTAGCATCTTCTACTAAATCTAACACATATTGAAAACCTTTTGCGCCTCCATAGTAGGGATCAGGCACTTCTGTATCATCAAAGTTTTCAGCATAATCCAAAAACAACTGCATTTTATATTGCAGATCTTGCGGCGCTACCTTCATTAAATCTTGAATATTTTTCTCATCCATAGCCAAAATTAAATCGAATTTTTCAAAATCTTCGCTAGTGACTTTTCGAGCTTTAATTTTATCAAAAGAATACCCTCGAGCAATTCCAGCTTTTTGAGCGCGATGATCTGGCTTTTCACGCGCATGCGAACCAACAGTGCCTGCAGAATCAATAACAAGTGAAAGGCCTTGAGCTTTTTGACGAAATACCGCCTCTGCACTGGGCGACCTACATATATTACCCATGCAGACGAAGAGAACAGATTTAACGCTTTTTAAATCAGCTTGATTGATCACAGAAAAACACCTATTTTTATTTTAAAGTTTCGGTTTATAAAATAGTCATAACACATGAAACTTATTGTATTAGTTAAATTATAATTAACTGACCTAGAGAAGTAATACAACTCATCCTGATTTATTCATCAGGACTCCATCTCGAACACTGCTGTAACATAATTTAATCATAAAACTAGCAAGTGTTAAATTCAAATATATAACGGCACAAACACACACGCAATAACTGTCTTTAATAATATCGTTAACACTCTCTTTCAGATGTCGTAACCGTTATTAAGGTAATAATTAATCTTAATTAATTGCCCAAGTGCCCTGTTTTAATCCAGAATAAGGTATCTTGCTTTACATAGGCTTGATGAATACTTGAATGTGGACTTCTGATCCAAGTACCCGCAGGGTAATGCCCTAATTCATCAATAAGCTCGCCACTAATGATATAAATTTCCTCGCCAATATAATCATCATGTGAAACATATTTTTCTCCTGCCGGCAAAAAAATTAAAGCAACTTTTTCGTTTTCAAACGTATGCAAGGGTTTGATCTTTAAATTACCGCAGCCTGGCAACCATGCTTGCTGAGTTGTATCGATACAAATGCGCTGACTATCTTTAGGTGACATTTGATGTAACTTAACCAACAGTTCACAACCATTGCTGCTAAATGGCGCGTGTTCAAATCCTTTTGGGTTGCGAAAATAAGTGCCTGCTGGGTAGTCCCCTGTTTCATCAGAAAATACTCCTGAAAGCACGAAAATTTCTTCGCCTAAAGGATGACCATGTGAATTAAATTTTGCGCCCGCTTCATATTTAACAATACTGGTTGCATGACCACTTTCACGATTTTCACGCGCAAGTGGTTTTCTTAACACGCCTGGCGATGGGCTTTTCTCCCATGATTTTTTTGATGTATCGATAACAACACGTTGTTTGAAATCCATATTAAACATAGTAATTATTCTCGATTAGAGTTTAAGTATTGACAGATATAATACAAAAAATAGTTAAAGCTAAGGTTAACAAATTCAACAATAATATGGTGAAAATATAGAACATGATTTAGTTTAAAGTTAATAAGTGCCAATATTAAAGTTATGACTAGCATCAACTATTTCTGCTACATTATTATTACTGATGTATAAATATTGATAAAATTAAAAAGTCGATGAACTTTCAGTAACTTTTAAGCTATTATTTTCTTGGATATTTAAGTATTAACGTTAGATATTATATCTATTTAATTACTTACCAAGTATAAACTAAAGAAGAAGCTATATATAATTGCCTAAACGCTTACAGGCACTTTTATACGCTAAACTCGAAAAATGCCTAAAACTGTAGAGATACCCCTGATTATTATTCACTTATAAGAGTATTTAATTTTTGATATTTTCCCAATTAAGTAAAAGAATTTCTACTGCGGTCATTGCCCTAGTTTTACTGGTAATGACCTTTAGCTTTGCGGGTTTAATTCATGATATTGACAAAAAAAATATTAATAGCTTCAACAGCCCTTTTACTATCAACACTAGTTATTACATTGATAAAAGTAATAATGCTTACATTAATTCAGTAATAAGCAATACAGAATTTATCGATAGTAACTTGAGCAGTATTCCTTATGAGCTTGCACAACAAACATACTGGATTAAAATTTCCCTTCATTATCCTATTGGTACGCCAACGTTAACCGCAAAGCAGCAAACAGAAAAACATCAAGAACGAGAGCATGAACAACTTGTATTAATGGCTGAACATAGCATGTTAGAGACTTTTGTTGTTTATGAATTAGGCCCGCTTAATGCGCCGAAAGAGCTCTATTTCAAATCATCAAGTGATCAAAGAACTAGCCAATATGTATACCCTTCTGTAAATCTGCAGCTTAATCACTTTGGATATAGCGAATACTTAATAAAACTAAAAAGCTCGGGGCCACCTAATATACCCTTACAATTATTTAAACCCGATGATTTTGAGCAAAGACTGCTTTTATCTCAGCTAGTTTATGGTGCATTTATCGGCATATTGCTCATTATTGCTATTTATAATTTAGTGTTATTTTTTGCCGGCAAAGATAAAGTTTATTTATTGTATATCGGATATTTAATATCAGCTTTTGCCGTACTTTCATCCTTAACTGGCTTTGGTTACTTTCTGTTTTCAAAGCAGATAATGCATTTCCTTAATCAATACTTGATCTTTAACGACTTTATATTAATTATATTTCTCCTACTCTTTACGCTTTATTTTTTACGGTACGACAAATTAAATCATTGGGCCTTTAAAGCATCGATTGGCTTTGCCGCTATTGTTAGCGTAATTGGTTTATATTCATTATTACTTGATGAATTAACACAAACTAAACTGTTTTTTTCATTACAGCCGCTTTTCTACATTGTGGCGCTTTTTTTGATTTTTAATCGTTTAAAAGAAGATTTTTCTTGGGCGCGTTTTTACTTTTTGTCTTGGTTACCTTTATTAGTTGGCGCGGTTATTCAACCCATGGTGTTGCTAAACCAGCTTGAATATAGTTTTTTAACTGGCCATGCATTTCTTTTTGCCATTATGATTGAAGTTACTTTTATGGCTTTTGCATTAGCTGAACGTATTCGTCGCAGCGAACAAGAAAAATTAACCATCATTGCTTATCATCAAAGTAATCATTTACCCAGACAAACAAACCTAGAGCATAAAATTAATCAACTTTTAACAGAAAACTTTCAAGACTTTACTGTTATTGTGATAAAGCCTGAACAATTTCAACGTATTGAACTTTATATAGATGACCAAACTAAAGTTAAGTTTATTCAACACTTAAATCATAAACTCTCTTCTTTGTTTCGCTTCAATGATGCTGTACTGGATGTTACCGACCAGTTTGAAAAACTGTGTTACTTAGAAAACTGTAGTTTAGCCATGGTGGTTAACAATAAAGAAAACGATCAACATATAAACCTCTTCGTACGATCTATACAACAAGCAGTTCAAGATGTTTACTTAATAAAGAACCTTAAGCTTCCTTTGTCAGCATCCGTTGGTTTAGCTACGTTTTCTCAGCATGGTAGTACAAGTGCTAGTTTAATCAGTAATGCCTCAATTGCTGCTAGTAATGCAGAAATTAGCCAAAGCAAATGGGCATATTATGCTGAAAAAGACAGTAAAAATAGCCCGTCTTCAATAGAGCTTGCCATTGATTTAGAACGCGCTATTACTAATAAAGGTTTTGAATTATTTCATCAGCCGCAGATCGACTTAAAAACCAATAAAGTTTGTAGCAGTGAATGTTTAATACGATGGAATCACCCCGTATTAGGGCCTATTCTCCCCGATACCTTTATTGCTATTGCTGAAGATTTTGGTTTAATGCCTTCGTTAACATTATGGGTCGTCGAAACCGCACTGACTCAACAAGCTGAGTTAACAGAACATACGGGGTTAAACCATATGGTATCAATTAATATCAGTGGTAAAGATCTTATTCAAATTAACTTTATTGATGATATTACAAATATAATCGAACGGTGTGATATAAAAGCTGAAAAAATTATTTTCGAATTAACTGAGTCGATATCATTTGCACAAAATAGTATTGCCATCAATACAATAGAAAAACTTATTGAACTCGGCATTACCATTAGTATTGATGATTTTGGTACAGGTTATTCATCGCTATCTCAAATTAATCAACTCCCCTTTCAAGAGTTAAAAATAGACCGAGAGTTTGTTGAAGACGTTTGTAGCGACATAAAACGTAAAGTTATCGCTGAAACCGCAGTAAAAATGGCAAAAGGCTTAGGTTTAGAGGTCGTTGCAGAAGGCATAAACAGTGCCCAAGATGAAGAAGCACTGAAAGATTTTGGCTGCGATATTGGTCAAGGCTATTATTACGCTAGACCTATGCCTCATGAGCAGTACCTTGACTGGCTAAGCAAGCTTACAAACGGACAAATACCAGCCAGTTTAGAAGGTGAATATATTCCTGCAGAAAAATAGCTAAAAGGCGAATTTATGAAGCTTTAAAACAATTGATTCTCTAGGGTTTTACCATTAACAATATGGCTATAAAGCCAATTGTTTTTGATGAGAATTTTCAACAGATCAATTTCTACATTATTGGCACTTAATGCACTGTTAATTGTTAATAAATATTCTTTATCTTGAGTAATTTCTATCTTTTCGACACTCGGTATTATTGAAAGCTTTGGTATCAGATCTTGATATGCTTGTTTAACTCTTAAGGTAATGTAGCGCGTGTTAACATTGTTATCCTGGGTTTGGTGCTGCTTTAAATACCCACTTTCTAAATATAATACCCGATCACACAAACGTTCCAGTTCATTAAGATCATGCGAGCTTAAGATAAAGTTAACGTTATCTGCATGTTCAGCTACAATGGCCCGAATTTCTTTCGCATTTGCAGGATCTAGGCCTGCAGTGGCTTCATCTAGCATAACAATTTCGGGGCTACCTAATAAAGCTTGTGCTATTGTTGCTCGTTTACGCATGCCATGCGATAACTCAGCTGGCAAACTTTTAGTCGCATCTTGTAATCCCACCATATCTAAAACGCGTAATGTATCAATTTTAGCTTGCTTTGAGCTCATACCCTGTAAACGCGCATAGAAATTCAATTGCATCGCAATAGAAAACCTAGGATCTAACTGAGCATCTTGAGGCAGCGCTGATAAACGTCCAAATAAAGCAGAGTTACCTGGTGAATGTCCCAAAATATTAATGTTGCCTGATGTAGGTTGAATATAGCCACACAACAGACTAAACAAGGTGGTTTTTCCTGCGCCATTTGGCCCTACTAAAGCAACAGGTGCACCGCTTTCTAGCGAAAATTCAACATTATTAAGTGCCGTATTATTGCCATATTTTTTTGTTACTTGCTGAACATCGATAATTAAACTCATAATGAAGCTCGTTTCATAATTAAATGGCTACTAATGAGTAACACAACTGTTTGCACTAAAGGTAATAAGTACTGATTGGCAAAGTCACTACTTTGCGCTAAAACATGACTTATTTGGCCACCTGGAAATATTAAATTCAGGTAAAAATTTTGACCGAATTGATACTCAATGAACACAATCAACAATGGTCCTAAAGCAAAAAATAAAGTAACAAATACAATAGCAAGCCGTGCTGATGATACTAAAGTATTGAGTAAAGTCATGAGTGCAATAAAGGGTAATACTACAATAATTAATTGTATTGATAACTTAATACCAAGCACAACGCTTTCACTCAGCAGCGTAATATCTCGTAAACTTGCTAATAACGTTGTAGCAGCAGCCGTTAACAATATTAATATCGACATGATTAATAGTTGCCCAAAAAATCGGCCAATAATCAGCTCAGCACGTGTGGCACGCAATGTAATAAATCTTAATGTGCCGCGATGTTTGTCTGAACAAAATTGGTCGCTGCAGACCAACAAGGCAAAACTTGGAAAAAAGTATATCGCCACTAACCAATAAATGGTGTATTCAGCAACCGGCCATGCTAATAAAGCAGACAGCCCTAGCGCACCAAATAATTGATTTGCCATACTTTCAAATGAATGCGAGGTAACAATCGATGCAGCTGAACCCACAAAATAGTAAAGAATAATAAACCAGATAGCTGAAAAAGCTAATAACGCCAGTAAGCCGCGTTTAGTTTTAAATAAACGAACTATTTCAAAGGTAATAATATTAAAGAGTCTAGAAAGGTTAAAGTTCAATCGGCACCACTATTTTATAGGTTTAGTAAGTTAATAATGTCTTAAGCAATTAAGCGCAGTAAAGGGTTAGTGAAAGTACCAACCCTATACGCTTTACAAAATAACAATATAGCGAGTAAGTTAAATAACAAACTTAATACGTGGTTTTGCCTCTTTTGAGGTATCTATTTGTGGTTTACAAAATAAAAGCCTCGCTGATGGCACATTAAGCTTCTCCACTAAATGAGCCTTAAACAAATTAACACGTTGTTGTGATATTTTACTTAATAGCGCAATGTTTTCAGGTAAATGAGCTTGTGATGCATCTGTTAACGATAAATCACTCGCCGTTGCTACCGCACAAAGCTTAACATTGATGTTATCTCTATCAGCCAACATCACTGACATTTGTCGGCTAAAATCAAGTTGCTTTTCATTTAATTCAATAGCGGTTGCAGGATAAATTAAATCATTAATTCTGAGTTTAAGCGCAAACTCGCCAGCAGCCATGGCTACTTTCATAACACTGGCATAAGGCACAAAGGTGGTAATTAGGTAGTCTTTGGCGGCCGACATCGTTGCTTGCTTAACCAGTAAGGTTAATAAGCCTGACAAACCAAAAGATGGTGAGCTCGTATCACCTTTAAGTGGTAAAGACAGTTCAACATTACCATCTGAATCTTTTAACATCCCTAAAGCAACATTAAATGGCACACTTAAGCCATCTGTTATTGCACCTCTTTCATTATCATCAGCAGCTGTAAACTCTACACCTCGCAGTAAAACATCAACATCGCCATTAATTTTATTACCCGTTAAACCAGCGTCGATAGTAAGATCGAGTTGACCACTGTCAATTTCGTATTTTAATGCTTGTTTAATATAAGTAGAAATACCTGGTAAGCTCAGCTCTTTAACTTTTGCGTTTAAATTAAATTTTTGCTCTTCAGCAAAAGGCATACCGCGGCCTTTTATATCAAAGCTAGCATAAGTATCACTTTTACCTTTAATATCTAGTACTACTTCTTGCTCTGGCTTACCGGTATCAACATCTGACAGTAATAAATGGGTAATATTGACATTGCGTTCGTAATTTGGCGTAACGCTAGTGTCTTTAAAATCTATTTGGGCATCATCAACTAAGGTAAATTTGCCTAACTTAAATACTTGTTTAACGTTTGTAGCTTCCGGATTTACTACAGAAGTTTCTTTATGAGCTACTTCGACACTATCGTCTACAACGCTATTATCAATAGATTTATTATCTGTTTTTTCATTGCTACTTGGACTAGCTAGCGCAACAAGCGTCGCTAATTGTTTGTCTTTATCGAGTAAAACATTAGCCGCTAGTCCAGACAAACTTACATCGTTAATAGCGATAAACTCCGGGCTATAGTCAATATTATTGATTGATAGACCATTAAATGATGCTAAAGATGGCATATTCTGTTGATGTTTTTTCGAAAATTCACTTGCGGCAACATCTACACTTTCAACTTTTACTTTTGCTTTATTTTCTTGAAAGTTCAAAGCAATATTATTAATTGATACCTGGGTTATATCAGCTAATAAGGCTTCATTTTCAATAGTATTGGCCTTAACATCGTCGATTACTACATTAATCAAGGCATCAATGCTTATTGCCTTATTGGCTGGCATTATAAACGCTAAGTTATGCGTTTGAACCTTTTGGCTTTCAATCGACATGGTAATATTATTTTGATTAATATTAAGCTGCTCTATATTTACCAGCGCATCTTGCATATTAACTGCTGTTTGCTCTTTACTCATCGCAATAGCCAGTGGCGGGCTAAGCTCTACTTTACTATCAGCGTTCACATTTAATGCTTTAGGTAAGGTTTGAAGCGCTAACGTTTGCTGTTTAATTGCAACGGCTAAGTTTTCTTGTTCTAAATGTAATTCGTCTACCGCTATTAACAGTTGTTCAACGTTAATCAATGTTTCTGCATCTTTAAGTAAAACTTTAAACTTACTGCTATGACTCGCCTTGCCTGTTAGCGCTAAAATTTCAGGCGGTAGAAATGCTTTAAGGGTATTTAATTCAATATCTTTTGCGTCAAGTTCAACACTGATAACACCTTGTTGTTGCAACAAGCTTCCATCAACATCTAGCTTAATGGGTGAACCATTTAAATGGCTGAGCAAATTCAATTTAATATCTTGCTCATTTTGTGACAATAAAATGTTCTGTAATGAAAATGAGTCGAGTGCAATATTATGCTTGTGGGAAAAATACAACAATTCTATATTCGCATCAGACAAGTCAAAGCTCGGGACAATAATTTGATAAGGAAAGTTAGCCTTGCTCGACTCTTCTTTAGGCTCAGCTTGATCTGGTGCAGTTTCTTCGCCCATTAATTCAAATCCAGCAATATTGAGCGACGACTCGTTCATTGTCACCGGAATAAATATGCCATTAAGCGAAAATTCTGCGATATAAATTTTATCAAACAGTAGTTGATATAAATGTACCTCAGCGTTGAGACTTTGTAGCTTTAACCTTGTGTTATTTTCATCTGCTTTTACGGCTAAATCATTAATAGTTAAATGTGCAGTAAAGGGGTTATAGCGAATACTTGAGGTATCGGTTAGATACAAAGGCTTAGGTAAACCATAAGCATTAATCGCATACCTTATTATCGTTGGTGACAACAACCAAATCAGCGCATAAATAACAATAAGGCTGATCACTAAAACTTGAACTAGGCGTTTGAAATAACGACCCATACTAAATTCCTATATTTAACAAATAATATCGTAGTAAAAAAATGTTGCGTTTAACCTTAATATCACAATGTTTACATGGTTCAAAAACAAAAAAAGACTATCGTAATATTAGTACGATAGTCTATATTAATGTCCCCGAACAACTTATTCGGCTTTTAACAAATCTATAAACTGTTGTGATTGCTCTATAGCCTGACTCATTTCAGCAACTAAAGATTCAACATCACGTTTTATGGTTTTATATTCGCCTTGCAATGCTCCAATTGCTTGGGCATTTAAATTATGCTTAAGATATAAACTGTTATCTTTTAATGCCGATAAAACAGGAGACATTCTGTCTTTAGCTCGGTGCATAGACTTAATTAATCTTTGGTATGTACGCTCAGTTTCACGTAATTTTTGTTGGCTTTGTTGTTTCAAGCTATTACTTGAGTATTGTTGAATTTCATCATTCCATTCATCAAATAAAGCATCCGCAACACTTTCTATTGCGTCTATACGAGAAGTTACTTCGTCAGCTGAAGCTTGACTTGCTAAGTACTGATCGTTAACTAATTCATACTGCGCTGCTAAATCACCACCATCGTAACTTATCAATTGTGTTAATTGCTCTAAGGCTGATTTAAATTGCACTTGTGCATCTTCTTGTGATGTTTGTGCATCTTCAACTCTGTCGAGCATAATGTCGCGCTTATGTACGCCAACTTTTTCCATGGCAGAATAATAAGCTGACTGACAACCCGCTAATAGCACAAGTGAAACAACAAGAAATGAGAACTTTGAAAACACACTGTTTTGTCTTGTTAAGTTACTCATAAATTATTTCCACTGCTAAATCTTGCGGCGTCAATTATTGCCCATAAATGTGTAATTGCAGCGAAGGCAATCGGGAAAATTAACCACGAAAGACCCCAAAAAATACTCGCAAAAACAAAAAACAATAATGCTGGCAATATACGCCCTTGCACTAATTGTCCTAAGCCGGGAATAAAAAGACTGCAAATCGCGGCTAATACGTTACCGCCAGAACCTTGCTGTGCCATAAAAATCTCCTATTTGTAAAAATACTGTTCAATTTACCGAAAAGTATAGCATTAGATTAAATTGTAAGCTGCTGTTATTAGGTCTTAATATTGTAAAAAAATAAGACACTCTTTTTATTAAGTCGCTATTTACTCTCTAATATCTTTATAAATCGCTTTCGAATGTTTAAGGTTAAAACTAAGTAAATTATTTTTGCCAAATACCTGGCTCAACTTTACCCTGTAGTTGAATATCCTCAGCTTTAAATGCCATGTCTTCGTCAGTTACATTAACAATTTTTCTTTTGTTATTATAGTCTTTGGTTAATGCGACTATCGTCGGTGTTAATTGTACAATTGCAATTACATTAACTAAAGTCATTAGCCCTAAAGCGACATCAGCCATACTCCATACTTGCTTTAAGCTAGCACTTGAGCCCCAAAGCACCATGGCTAAATACATGGTGGTATATAAAGTGCGGCCAATTTTATTATCAAGCTTGAAAAAGTGTAAGTTACTTTCTGCATAGGCATAATTTGCCACAACCGATGTAAATGCGAACAAACTAATCGCCGCTGAAACAAAATACACGCCATTCTCACCTAAATGATGAGTAATCGCACTTTGTGTTACGCGAATACCCTCCATTTCGCCGGTAAAGTTTATATCTGCCAGTAAAATAATAAACGCAGTACAAGTACAAAGTACCATAGTATCTAAAAACACCCCCAACATTTGCACATAACCCTGTGTAACTGGATGGTTAGGTACTGGTCTAGCACTAGCGGCAGCATGTGGCACACTACCTGCACCCGCTTCATTAGAGTATAAACCGCGCTGAATACCATTTTTAATGGCAGCACCTAGCATACCCGCACCCGCTTCTTGTAAACCAAAAGCTGAGGTAATAATGTCGAAAAGCATCGCAGGCACGGCAGTAATATTCATTAAAGTAATAACTATGGCGATTAAAATAAAAGCAATCCCCATAAAAGGGACAATTAACTCGGCAAAACGCGCAATACGCTTAAGCCCACCCAAAACAATAGCGCCGGCCAGTATGGTAATAACCATTCCTGAATATAGGCTTGGAATATTAAACGCATGATTTAAAGAGTCGGCAATTGTATTAGCCTGCATCGCACTGAAACTAAAGCCATAGCCCAAAAATAAACACAATGAAAACAGTATGGCTAACCAACGTTGATTTAGGCCCTTTTGAATATAATAAGCTGGCCCTCCTCGGTATTCTTTATGATCATCACTTACTTTATAAAGTTGCCCTAAAACACTTTCAGCAAAGCCAGTTGCCATGCCCAATAGGGCAATTACCCACATCCAAAATATAGCGCCACTACCACCCAGTGATATAGCAACGGCAACTCCGGCCAAATTACCAGTGCCTACTCGGGCCGACAAACCTATAAACAATGCTTGTAGCGAACTAATACCCGAATTACCGTTGGTATTGTTATCTTTCTTTCCACTTTTTGTTATTACAGAAAACATATGACGAAAGTTGAGGATCTGAATTAACTTCAGCTTATAAGAAAACCAAAAGCCAGCGAATAACAATACATAAATAAGTACTTGCCCTTCACCCCATAAAACATTGTTAATACTCGATACAATTTGTTCGAAATTCATAAATACCGATCCTCATTACTTTTGCCACAGTACAAAAGAAATTTATTGGTTAATTTTTATATAAAAAGGGGAATATTTTATTAAGCTATAAACAGTATAATTAACAGCACACTAAATACAGTTATTTTTCAAATTATCACATTTTAAATAATCGAATAAACAATAGTGACACGGTATTGAAGAAAGACGTACGCAAAGTACGATAAAAGAAAAGTTGGGCATTCAACAAGGCGAACACCCAGAGTTTATTTATTAATTAATAATTATTGTTAAAGCTTTATCCCAAGTGGTTTTAATTTGTAGTTGTTGTGTTGTCTTGTCAAACCAAGCTACATTCACTTGATCAGCTAATTCTTGATGAGTTGCCACTAATTTTACCGTGTTGCCATTAGCACTAACCTTTGTCAAAGCATTTACGAAATAGTGAACCACCATATGCAACTCTCGAGTTTCGGGCATTCCAGAGAAACTACCCTCTTGTTGCAAGTTAAATAACATTTCTTTATTGCTTTGCGTCGCTTTGAAAGTCAATGTTTCAATACTACCATTACTCAAAGAATTCGGATCTTTACCATCGTCATTATACATAACCGCTGTTGATGCTTTAATTGAAGTGTCTGCGTAATAATGCAAGGTTAAGTTGTTAGTATTGTAATCTTTAGTCGATTGCACAGCATCGACCATAGGAATAAATGCTCCTCCTCGCACTAATACCGCTGTTTGCTCTAAAGGTGTCGCTATCGATACCTTTGTATTACCTTGATAGCGCTTATCGTTCCAAAAGTTAAACCACACACCTGCGGGTAAGTTTATATCAAGTTTACGTGCACCTTTATTAGTAACCGGCGTTACCAGTAAAGCATCACCATAAAAATAACTATTTTTTTCATCGATTAAACTTAGGTTATCTTCATCTTCAAAAAACATAGGTCGCATCATTGGCATGCCAGTTAAGCTGTTTTCAATGCTAAGGGAGTATATATAAGGCAATAGCTGATAACGTAACTTAACGTATTCACGTAAAATATCTTTCGTCTCAGTATCATGAAAAACAGGCTCTGGTTTGGCATTTTCTTGGGCATGAGGACGATAAATAGGTTGAAAAACCCCATACTGTAGCCAGCGAATATAAAGCTCTTTATCTATAGCACCATCGCCAGCAAAACCACCTAAATCTGAATGAATATAGCTTAAGCCAAACAGGCTCATTTGTAGGGCTAATTCTACTTGCGGTTTAAAGCCGCCCCAACTTCTATTTACATCACCTGTCCACGGCACCATGCCATAACGTTGTGAGCCAATAAAACCTGAGCGCATTAAAATAAATGGTCGTGTATCAGGTTGAAATTTTTGTAAGCGTTTAAAAACCATTTCAGCCCATTGATGACCATAAACATTATGCACTTCATCACCGGTAACGTTTTCACCATCTAAACGATGTAACCCCTTAGCTGGATGAACTTCTGGCTCGCCTAAGTCGCCCCACCAACCAGCAACACCTTGTTCCGCAAGTTTTTGGTAATATTGCCAAAACCAGTTTTGGCTTTTCTCATCAAACACATCAACTAAACCTGTATTACCGAAATAAAAATCAAATTTTTCAGGCTGTCCTTCGTTATTTTTCATTAAAGCATTATTTTCTAACGCACTTTGCCATTGGCTTGAAGTAGTTAAAATAAAGGGCTCGGTGATCATTATGGTATTAACACCTTCGGCTTTAAAATCTTTGATCATGTCAACTGGCGTTGGAAATGCCTTTTTGTCCCAAGTTAAATTACCCATGTGACCTTTAATATCAGGGCCGAACCAATATAAATCAAACACGATAGCATCAAGCGGAAAGTCTTCATCATGATACTTTTGTACAACGCCACGAGCTTCTTTTTCAGTATGATAACCAAAGCGACTAGCAATATTGCCTAAGCTCCAACGAGGTGGTAAGGGTTGTTTGCCGCTAACGTCAACCAGGTTTTCGATCAAGTTAGGATAGCTGTCACCAGCAATAATTAAATATGACGTGCGACCACCAATGGCGCTAAATTGCAATATATCTGCTTCGTCATGTGCTATATCAAGCTCACCCTTTGTTGAGTTATCAAAAACAATAATATATTTATTACTCGACATAATTGCTGGCAAACCATAATACATTTGGTTTGACTCGGTTTCATAACCATAATGTGCACGGTTATATAAAGGCATTTTTTGTCCGCGACGATCCATACCCAACACTCGCTGACCACCACCTAATATTTTTTCCTGTGGCTGTAACTTAAAACGAAAACCAAGTGTAAATCCTGCTGCGAGCTCATCATTTTTATCTTCGTCTTCAACACTAGCACTAATATTTACCTCTGAAGTTACCCCTGTCTTTACTTTAGAAATTGATGCGAGCGCTGAAGCAAGTGTTGAGCTAGAAGTAGAATCAGCAACGGGCTCTACTTTTACATTAGAAGCTATCACCTGTTGCTGCTTATTAAAAAAGCCAATTTCTTCAGCAGCGATATAATCACCATTAGGTTTTGTATAATGAATATTAAAAGGAGATTTATTGATAATTGCCACTAACGACTGGCTACTTAGCGCTAACTGTTTAGCCGACTCAACCAGCGTTAAATTTATCTTGTGTTCTGTATTTGCTACGTTAGATTTATCAATAGCAAAAGACGGTAATTGTTTAACACCCATTGGCTGATAAACCACCTCAAAAACAGACGACTTAAGCGCATTAATTTCAAGCGTAACGTCATCAGTTGTTATTTTTAAAGTATTTCCAACTAACTGATGATCAACATAATTGCGCGCTAAACTCTGCCAGCTGCAAAAAACCATGAGTAAAGCTAAACAATAAGCAACCTTAGACGCTTGTGTTGGTTTACATACGAAAATATAGTTTTTCATTATGGGTTACCCGCCTGTAGTTGAAAAACAAACGAGCCAAGTGGTGCAATATTAATGTTAATTTCAGCGCTATTATCAAGGTTGACTTTAAATGTATTTTTATTGTCATAAAGTAAATCAACTAATGGGTATTCACCTTGAGGTAATTGCCACTGTTTTACTATATCGGCGGGTAAATGCAGCGTATATTGATAGTTATTTCTTTCATCAAAATTACTAACAATAATCAACTGCTCTTGGCCTTGCCATCGTACAAAAGAAAATTGCTTATGATTGTAGTTAGTTAACAGCTGTCGGTTATGAGCATGTATGCTTTTGTAACTGCCTAGCATGGCACTGTTTTGTGCTGAAATGGTCATTAATCGCTGATAAAAATCCCTTAAACTCAACTCACTTTCAGTTAA
Organism: Colwellia sp. NW0002-52-1; assembly: GCF_057550865.1. Taxonomy (NCBI): domain Bacteria; kingdom Pseudomonadati; phylum Pseudomonadota; class Gammaproteobacteria; order Alteromonadales; family Colwelliaceae; genus Colwellia; species Colwellia sp. NW0002-52-1. The sequence goes on from NZ_BAAJLU010000008.1 coordinate 14,927, forward strand.
TTTTCCGCCATCAAAAAGCCCGCCATTCATCCAACGTTGATGTGCAGGTACACCAGCATAATCAAAAATACTCGTGCGACTTGGGTCGCCAAAACCTGTTTCTTCACTGCCGTCTTCACCAACTTCTTGACCAAAATATATCATGGTTGGTGAACGACTGATTAACGCAGAAGCCACCATGGCAGGTTTAGCTTTTTCAGCACTACCGGCAAAGCCTGGGCTGGCAATTCTTTGTTCGTCATGATTTTCTAAAAAGTGCAATAAATGTTGTTCTATATCACGGTATCTTTGCTGAATATTCGCTAAATCGTCAGTATTGCCATGACCTTGCATTATGTCTTTTAAACGATCATAAAAATCCACTTTATCGTATAGATAATCCATTTTTCCGAGCTGAATATAATCTCGATATTGTTTGGGGTTATAAACTTCAGCTAATATAAATGCATCTTGATTAGTCATTTTTATCGCAGAATTTAAATAACTCCAAAACTCTACCGGCACCATTTCAGCCATATCATAGCGAAAACCATCAACCCCTTTTGCTAACCAAAATTGTGTAATATCTCGAAATTTTACCCATGAATTAGGCACGTTTTTATTTTGCCAAAATTCACTATGAGCTTGCACGTTTTTAAATCGGTAAGATTCTGGTAATTTTGCAAAGCTATAACTACCGTCAGGCTTAACACCATAATTAACTTTAACCGTTTCATACCAATCATTAATATTAGGTTGGGCAGCTCTTGAACCATTACCGGTCCATTTTGCCGGTGACTCTTCAAAATTGCCATCAGCCAAAGGATGATTTTCACCGCCAAGTGGCGCGTATCCGTTAGCAGAGGTTGGCACCTTAAAGTCTTGGCCAACCACATAATAGAAGTCATTACTTGCAGAATACTCAAGCGTTTTATCATCATCTTGACCAAAATCTCGAACGCCAGCAGGTTTACCTAAAGATTGATAGTCACGAGCAATATGGTTTGGCACAATATCAATTATCACTTTCATGCCGTGTTGATGAGTTCTAGCAATTAACGCTTCAAATTCTTGCATGCGTTGGGCCGGATTATCGGCCAAATCAGGATTCACACTATAATAATCTTTTACAGAATAAGGTGATCCCGCACGACCTTTCACTACATCGGGATCATCATTTTTAATACCAAAAGCAGTATAGTCACCAATCAAGGCATGGTGCGGCACGCCGGTGTACCAAATATGGCTAACACCTAACTCTTTTATTCCCAATAGTGCCGTATCAGTAAAATCACTAAATTTACCGACACCATTCTCAGCAATAGTCCCCCAAGGCTTATTTGTAGTATTTGTATTACCAAACAACCGAGTGAATACTTGATAAACAACAGGCTTACCTGTTGAAACAGGTGTAATCACTGTCGTACATGGTGTATTAACATTGACTTTATTTGCCCTGTTCGATTCTTCGCTATCAAAAGAGCAAGCCGCGAGCAGGCTAGTAAGTATTACACTTGAAGTTGTTATCTTTAAAGTTGATGCCGGTAACAATTTATATAACCAATGAGCCATTTCAAAATCCCAAACATTAAAGCTGCCGGTTTAAATTCAACATTAAAGTGTTGGCAGCAACATAGACAATATTTCGAGAGTACACATTAAATTGCCTGCTGACCAACTGCATACGAATTCATAAAGTAATTATTTTTTTCTTGCTCGTATCATTATTTGATCAATGTTAAGTGCTGATATTAAGCTTATAAAATAAAGTTTTAGATGCATTGCATAAAATTCCAGACAAAAAAAAGCCAGTGTGATGTTTATCACACTGGCTTTTTCAAAATAATATATTTATTCGTAAGAGCGTTCTAACCAAGCAATTTGCATTTTTAGATCGTCAATTTCAGCGTTGGCGGCTATTAACTGTTGATCAATAGTTTTTGACATGCCATTAGCAGTCTCGCTAGGCTCTATTACATTTACTGTTTCTTCATGAGCCATAATGCTCTCCTCGATTACGTTGCAACACATGTATTATTACATAACAAGTTTCATTTTACTTGTAATATTTCAAAATAAATTTCATAACGAAAGAAATGCAAATAAATAAACGACAAAACGAAAGGTTAAATAGCGAAAATGAAACAAATATTTGATGAGGTTTATAGGTGTCGGTTACTTATAAGCCGATATGACGAATCTTACGATAACTTTCACAATGGCTTTCACAACAACTTTTTATATAACGTTTATGAAACTTTTATATTCGCGTTTAAAATTAATTTTTGTAATATCCCTGGTAACTATTTTATGCTCTGAACTAAGCAACAATTGATTTAAGCATCAACAGTCCCCATAAAAGTAAAACAATTTTCAGTACAAATTCTTATGCGCTTATTAAAATCAACTCAAGTTACAAATTTACACTCCAATATTGCTAATAGCTTCACTCGCAAAGCAACGCGTGCAATTGTGCTAAATGGTGAAAGTATCCTACTGCTTTATACTCAGCGATATCACGACTACAGTTTACCCGGCGGAGGTATTGATGAAGGCGAAGACAATATTACGGGGTTAATTCGTGAACTACGTGAAGAAACCGGCGCGCAAAATGTTACCAATATAAAAGCATTTGGCTGTTATGAGGAGTACCGCAATTGGTATAAAGCAGATTATGACGTTATGCACATGCTTTCTTATTGTTATACCTGCGACATAGATCAAGAGCTTTTGACACCCGAATTTGAAGCTCATGAATTACAAAATGGTATGCAACCGTTATGGATGAATATTCATAAAGCTATTGAGCACAATGAGTTGGTGATAAAAAGTAGTGACAAAAAAGGCTTGTCAATTGAGCGAGAAACTTATTTATTAAAACGTATTGTTGCAGAGTTACTTTAATTCAAAACTATCTAAACTAAGATAAAACCAGTTTACACAGTATTTAAATGTTTAAATTTGAAAATACATTAACCCCACCGCTAGCTAACGAGTTATGTAGGCAATATTAAGCCTCTATTAAAGCGTTAATGACTATGCATTCTCTTTATGTTCAAAGCCTGAAGCAAATTTAAAAACCTACCACTAAAGTTTTAAATTGCCCTACTTTGTTTTATATAGACCTAAAAAAACCAGTTAACGAATTAACTGGTTTTATATTCTACAAAGCCACTTATTTTAGGAAAGTCAGTTTAGCCAGAGTGAGCAAAAAATACTTAAGCTAAGACATTTTAAATCTCATATGACTTAAAAAAAAATTACCTAACTAATAGCTTACTTATCAGCGCGGCCCATAAACTTGCGTTCTTCGGTATTCACTTTAATCTTATCACCTGTAGAAATGTGCTCAGGTACTTGTACTGTTAAGCCAGTAGATAAAATAGCAGGCTTAGTTCTAGCTGTAGCCGAACCACCTTTAATTGACGGGTCTGTTTCGCTAATAACCAACTCAACACTTGAAGGTAAATCAATTGCTACCGGTACACCATCAACAATAATTACTTGTAAACCTTGAGTTTCTTCATTAATGAACAAAACTTCTTCAGCAATTGTCGATTGATTTAAGTTATAAGGTGTATAGTCTTCATTATCCATGAAAACATACTCTTCGCCATCAACATAAGAAAACATTGCTGCACGACGAGTTAAATCAGCAAAGCTAAGCATGTCTTCAGCTTTAAATGTTTCATCAACTTTGCCGCCAGTAACAACATCGTACATGCGCATTCTGTATAAGCTACCACCTGCGCGACCTTGCGGTACTGAACGCTCAATATCTCTAACAATCATTACTTTACCGTTATACTCGATCGCGGCATTCTTTTTTATATCACTAGCTTTTGGCATTAAAACCATCCTCATTTAATTTATGCAGGAAAAATAACATGAATAACTTATTATGCAAGATAATATCGGCTAATTTCACAGTTTATAGGGCCATTAAGTAATTTAATGCACCAGTAATAACCGCAACTTGAGCAAGTATACATATTTCATCATTTGTACTTGGGCTGTCTGGATAAACTTCTGTTGTTGTTACATAAGGTGCATTAGTTAAGCCCATACATAACCCTAATTCACGCGCAGCATAATTTATTACGCCCACTTGCGATAAAGGTACGCCAATCAATTTACCGTCATCGTCTGCAGGTGCAATATGAGTTACTTTTTCAACTGAATTAATAATAGCTTTTTGAAAATCATTTTGCGGCTTAGTGCTATCACCCACTAAATAAAAACCATCGGGAATATTCCAGTTTTTTTGCTCTATAGCATCTCTAGCCGCTAGTGCTGGTCTAAACTCACTGTTATCAGTATCTGTAGTTTCATGTAAATCAATGTGCGCTAAAAAATCAATATCTAAAGTTTTAATATATTGAAAAACCGCAGAAGACTCTTGTGCAGGGCTGTTTTCATAAAAAGAGCGATTAGGATCTACTGTTAACGGGTTCCAACGATTTATGGTTTCAAATCCCCATGGGCTAATACAAGGCAATACGACAAAATTAAAGTCAGCTTGAAATGGCTTAGCAGCTGTTTGAAGGAAACGAATAGTGCCTAAAACACCACTGGTTTCGTAACCATGAACACCGCCGGTTATCAAAATAGTGGGTTTATCGTCTTTCCATTCTAGTGATTTAAGCGCATATAAAGGATAATTTTCAGCGTCATACAGCAAACTACCATATTGCTCAATAACATAATCCTCATTTAAGCTATCTAACTGTGTAACAACAAGTTCAAAGTAACTGCGTTTTTTCTTCTGCTGCTGAAACCATATTTCTTTATCGCCTTCTGTCCACTTTTTTCCTAACTCACCAATCGGATATGCCGCTTCTGTATTCATATAACTACCTAAATAAGTATTTCGTTTTGTACAATTATAAATTCTATTATAGCGCTGAAGTATAACAATCAAATAGCTCTAATAAGATAAATATATACATGCTTAATAAATGAATAACGATGTTAAAAATAAATAAGACATCGTTTTTAAAAACGTAGCTGAATAGTTACACTTTCTTTCATCCGTAAATACAATCTTAAAAAGGGTTAATATTTTATAAACAATTCAATTTATAGCATTAAATAATCATCAAATTGCATATAAATGCTGCAATTACAATTGATTTACCCTAAAATGCTCGTTATGAAACAATTTATTAACAAATAACTCAAAAGGAACTTTATTGTGCACTTACAAAAAAAAACAGCACTACTCATAACAAGTATAGCTTTAGCCCTGGGAGTTAATGCTCAAGAGCAACCAAAAGCTGAAGATCTTGTTGGTAAAACTTATGTCGGTATTCACGGCACAAGAATGAACACTGACGATGATAGACTTACTTCAAATGGTGTTGATTTTATTAAACACGCTAATGGTATGGGTGCTGAAATAGGTTACCGTTACAGTGAAAGATCTGAATATAGACTTTCTTATACGCACCTAAACCTAACACGAGTAGGTTGGGCACCAAGTACCCCTTCTGGTTCAAATATCGCATTAAATTACCTTTTGTTTCCTAACGAAGAGAACTTTTACTTAATGGCAGGTGCAAGTGCTTTAGAAGTACTTGAAACTAAACTATCTGTTAACGTTGGTGCAGGTTACCGTCATTATATTAGTGACCGTAGTGCTATCTATTTTGAAGGTAATGGCCATTACCAATTAGATGAAGCCTATACAGATTTAAGCGCTCAAATTGGTTTTATTTACTTTTTTGGCGACACACAACAGAAAATTGTCCGCTCTGAGCCTAAAGTTGCACCAGCAAAAGCAGCACCCGTTATGGCTAAGCCACTAGATTCTGATAATGACGGTGTTATTGATAGCAAAGATCAATGTAAATCAACACCTGCTGACAATAAAGTAGACAGCAACGGTTGTACCATTTTTACTGAAGAAAATGATGCAATGCACTTACACGTTAAGTTTGATAACTCTAAAGCAGTTGTTAAGCCTGAATATTATGACAACATTAAAGCTGCTGCTGACTTTCTAAAAGCATATCCACATGTAAACTTAGAAATCAAAGGTCATACTTCTACTACTGGTCCTGCTGCTTTTAATAAAAAACTATCACAACAGCGTGCTGATGCCATTACTGTAGTATTAACTGATGAGTTTGGTATTAAAGCTTCAAGGTTAACCGCTACTGGCATGGGTGAAGAAGAACTAATTAACCCAGCAAATAACGCGCAAGCACATAAAGAAAACAGACGTATAGAAGCGAAAGTGGTTGTTAATAAAAAAGTACCTGTTAAACGCTAATAAGCTAATTAACTTACTTTAAAAATATAAAGCGCTGTATTCATTAATTGAATACAGCGCTTTTTCATTTTATCACCTAATTACATTTAAAGTTAACACTGGGCTAACACCAGGGGTTAACACTACATTGTTCAATAAACACGTTTATCAAAGCCTTCAAGCATTTAACTTACTCTACGCTTTTAACGCTTAGTGTAGATTAGAGGGCAAAAGTTCTCGCTTGCCCTCCTTTAAACTTCGCATAGAAGCTACACTTTTTTCATTTAACGTTTTAGCAGTAAATCATTATTTTTAATTAAATAATTTAGTTCCTACCCTAACTTTTATGCTAATTTAAGCTATAACAACTTATTATAAAATAAGGGTGGCATTAACAATGCCAGAAAATTTGCAAATCACTGAAATATATCAAACGCAGCTCCAGTGTTACGAATGTGCACTAACTGTAAATATGCCTATTTTAAAAGAAAAACAAAAAGCACAGTGCCCTCGCTGCGGATATACCCTGAGCGCTATTCATCGCAATGCTAACCAAAGAATTATTGCGTTTTCCATAACTGCCCTAATTTTTTTAATCGCTTCTTTACCTTTTAAGTTTCTGTCTTTTAGCGCTAACGGCTTAGAAAATCATTTTGACGCTATTACAAGCTTCTTTGTCTTAATCGAAAATGATTATCAGCTACTTGCACTGATTGAGTTTATAACTATTTTTGCCATCCCTACCGTGGTGCTATTGTCTTTAATTTATTTACTTATTCCAATGAACAAAGGGCAGCACCCCAAGTACGCACGCAAAATTTTATCCATGGTATTTGCATTAATTCCTTGGAGCATGGTTGAAATTTTTCTTATTGGTGCATTGGTCAGTTTAATTAAAATTATTTCAATGGCTGAAATTGAACTAGGTTTATCATTTTATGCGTTTATATTATTTGCTTTATCAATGACAATTGTCATTTTACATATTGATAAACGGGAACTATATCAACTGTTAGATCAAGTTGAGCAGGCTCATGAAATTAAAACGATTAAAAGCCCAATAAATACCAACAAAGATGATCCTATTTCGCATGCATTAAGTGTACAAAAAACTTGGGCACTACTGCTAACCGCAGTTATTTTATATATTCCTGCAAATATGTTCCCGATAATGACAACACACTTTTTTGGCCAAGATCAGCCTAGTACCATTATTGGCGGCGTTATATTGTTGTGGAAAAGTGGTTCGTACCCTATTGCCGTTATTGTATTTGTTGCCAGTGTTATTATTCCTGTAGCAAAAATCATAGTGTTAGCTTGGTTAAATTATAGTGTTCAAAAACAAAGTGATAGATTAAGCTTACAAAGAGTTAAACTATATCGTATGGCTGAGTTTGTAGGTCGTTGGTCAATGATCGATGTTTTTGTGGTGATTATTCTTGCCAGTTTAATTCAGCTTGGGCCAACCATGAGCATTACCCCTGGCACAGCAACATTAGCGTTTTCGGGCTTGGTTATTGTAACTATGTTGGCCGCCATGAGTTTTGAGCCGCAATTAATTTGGAATGATAGAAAAAAATATGAATGATTCACAAACATCAGACGCGACAATTAAACCGATAAAAACCGTCTCTACCATTTGGTTTATTCCATTAATTGCCATTTTTATTGGTTGTTGGATGATCTACTATCAATGGAGCAATGCTGGCCCAGAAATCACCATTAACTTTGCAACTGCTGAAGGCATGGAAGCAGGAAAAACTAAAATTAAATCCCGTAATGTTGATATTGGAGAAGTTAGCCAAATTGAATTAAATAAAAATGGTAATGGTGTTGTTGTTACCGCAAGAATAAAAAAATCAGCTGAACAGTTTTTAGTCAGCGACAGCATGTTTTGGGTGGTTTCACCGCAAATATCGCATGCAGGAATATCGGGCCTTAGTACATTAATTTCAGGCGTATACATTGAAATATCACCAGGAAAAAGTCAGAACGAGCGTTATCTATTTGACGCGCTAAATTCTCCCCCGCTTACACCAGCAGGCACACCTGGCTTGCACATAACTCTTAACAGTAACGACCAATTTGCCTACAAAAAAGGCGATCCTATTATTTATAAAGGCTTAACCGTAGGCCAGTTTGAAGACATCTACTTTAATTTTGAAGAACGTATTGTTTATTATAATGTTTTTATTAAATCTCCCTATCATCAACTCATCACCAGTAATACCAAATTTTGGGACGTTAGTGGTTTACAGTTAGATTTAAATTCTGATGGTATAACCGTTAAAACAGGCAATTTTGAAACTATGTTAACTAACGGTGTAACATTCGGCATTCCTGACGGCATGAGTTTAGGGGAAAAAATAGGTGAACGTTCATATTACGACATTTACGCGAACTATGAAGAAGCTGACGACGAACGTTATCGCCGTTCAATAGAATTTGTTGTTCTGGTTAACGACTCAATAAGAGGCCTTTCGGTTGGCGCACCAGTAGAATATAAAGGTGTTCAAATTGGTAAGGTACGCTCTACCAATTTAATTCATTCATTACCACAAGAAAAAATAATAGAAGAAGACTTTAAAATTCCTGTTCTCATTAGTTTGCAACCAGGCAGAGTTGGCATGCCCGATAATCAAAAAGGTGAGAATCTAATGAAAGCACAAAATATTCACTGGATTAAGCATGGTTTAAAAGCTGTTTTACGTACAGGTAATATTCTAACCGGAAGCCTCTTCGTAGATTTACAACACAAAAAAGAGCAAAAAGTAACCGCTATTGAAATGTATGGTGAATACCCTATTATTCCAAATAACGGAGATGAGTTTTCGCAACTTACGGCTAAAGCTGAACAATTTATTGATAATCTCAACAATATTCCACTTAAAAGTATGAGTGCTAATGCCAACACACTCATGGTAGAAGTAACCCAAACCGCCCAAGAATTACAAGAAGTAAGCCAAAGTCTCGATAATATATTAAGTCAGGCTGAACATGCACAAGTAAGTGCCGAACTCAGTAGAACATTACAAGGCATCACCGCATTAACTAAAGATTTATCTTCCGGTTCAACAGGTTATGAAGATTTACGAACTACTTTACACACATTAACCGCCACCATGAACGAGTTAAAACCTCTGTTGAATCAACTAAAACATAAACCTAATAGTTTAATTTTTAATAACGGTGAAACTACAGAGCCAACACCAACCAAATTTAACGGAGCGCAACAATGAAACAAGCATCAATAGTCACTATTTTTATAATAATACTGTTAACGGCTTGTAGTTCGGATCCACAACAAAAAACGCAGTATTATTTACTCAACAGTCCAACAAACACAAATACTGTAGATCACAGTAATGAAGATCAGCAAAATATAGTTGTTGAATTACTAGAGTTACCTGAGTACTTAAAACAACCAAGTTTGGTTTTACAACTTTCAAGTCATCAATTGCACTACTCTCATTTTCATATGTGGGCTGAGCCTTTACAAAAGAGTATTGCACAAGCCTTATTACAAGAGTTGAACCAACAAGATAGACGTTTTCATTATGTAGCTAACACAAACGTCAGTCCAAAAGCGTTAGAAAATAAGATTACCGTCGACATAACCGCATTTCATGCAACCCATCAATCACAAGCTATACTAAAAGGTACTTTTTCGATACATGATAACAATATAACCATAACCGAAAAGAACCGTACCAGTAACTTCGCGATTACATTACCGCTTAATAAAAATGGCTATGAGCACGCTGTAGAACAAATGCGTAGTAGCATTAAGCAACTAGCTGAACAAATCATTAATCAAAAAATAAAATAGATTTTTAAATGACTAACCGCGAGTTAATTACATGACACCGGCAATTAACCAACTAAAAAAGCTAAATTTAGCTTATAAGGTACATCAATATACCCACGAGACTAGTGCAAAATCTTATGGCCTTGAAGCAGCAGAGAAACTTGATGTAGATGCAGAGTTTGTTTTTAAAACTCTAGTGGTTGAAGTGGATAACAATTATTTAGCTGTAGCAGTAATACCCGTTGCAAAACAGCTCAACTTAAAAAAACTCGCCAAAACATTAAAAGCAAAAAAAATTAAAATGGCTGAAGTTAGTAAAGTACAAAATTCAACAGGTTATTTGCTTGGCGGTGTAAGTCCATTAGGTCAAAAAAAAGCCTTAAGCACGGTTTTAGATAAAAGTGCAGAAACGCTAAAGACCATATTTGTTAGTGGTGGAAAGCGTGGTTTAGAGATAGAATTAGCACCACAGTACTTAATACTATCTTTGCAAGCTAGCTATGCTGATATTATCAGTGAATAAATACGAATAAATACGAATAAATACGAATAAATACGAATAAATTTCTATAAACGCGTTTTTAGGTGGCTATGAAAACACATATTATTTTATGTATCATTATCTTTATATTTTCAGCAGAAAGTACAGCTAAGCAACCGTTTAAAGTTGTTGTCGGCCTATCTAAGCCACCTTATGTCATTCAAAAAAACACCACTGGTTTTGAGCTTGAATTAATTCAGCAGTTGTTAACTACCATAAACAAAGAGCCTGAATTTATTTTTATTCCATATGGTCGCTCTGAAAAAATGCTCGCCCTCCCCGATATTGATGCGGTAATGACAATAAATCAAAATACCTTCAAAAATAGTTTATTTATCAGCGATACCTACATAAACTATCAAAATGTGGCAATATCGTTAAAAGCACAAGAAATACAACTAAATAACATTACAGATATAGGAAATTATTCTGTCGCCTCATTTCAATCAGCCCATAAATTATTAGGTAATAAATTTGCTTTAGCCGTTGCTAAAAGCCCATTGTACTTGCAGGTTGCCGATCAAGAAAAGCAATTGGAATTACTTCAGCTAGGGCGAGTACAAGTGCTTATAATGGATATTAAAATATTTTTACATTACTTAGCAAAGCAGAAGGAAAACATTCAACTCAATGAAATAGATATTCATGCCGTTTTTCCATTAAGCCCCTACAGCGTAGCCTTTAAAAATAAAACTGATGTAAAGGCTTTTAACCAAACGTTAAAAGCCTTTAAATCGACCAGTGAATATCAAACTCTTCTTAAAAAATATAACTTTTAACGCTTTAATTTGCAGATTTCAGACTCAATAATTCAATTAAAAAGTTTGGTATGACAGTCAACTAAATGCATAAACAAGATTAATCTGAGAAAACATTGTGGGGATTTCTTGGTTAAATGTAGGGTTTATGGGGTAAATATAAGGTTAGTGTCATGTTAATTACTTAGGTTGGGTGTCATGTTAAATTATTGCTGTGTTAGTAACGTGCCTTTGTGCAAGCGGTGCCAGCGCTCAATCACTTCATTTATGCTCCATTGCTTGGCTTTTTCTTCATCAATAAATAACACCACATGATAATGATTACTCATTACCGCATAAGCACAAACGTCGATGGCAAACACTTGGCTGAGAAAGTGTAACTTCTCTTCTATCCATTCTCGGCGATGCTCAAAGCTTTGTCCTGATAAGGTATCTTCACCGCATAAAAAAGCGCGTCGAACACAACGCGCCACATTATTTGTTAGAACTAATTTACACAAAACTAGATTGCTACTAGCTCTGAAATTTTTTCCGCAATCTCTGCCATTGAATCTTCTGAAGTATCTAGCCCTGATCTGGAAGCCAGTAAAGGGCTTACATTTCGTAAAGCGTCGTATGTGGTGTTGTGCACAATAGGGATAAGTTGATTGCCAGCAAGGAGCGCTGATAACTCTTTATCTGCTACGCTTTCTTTGGGTAATCGCTCAAGCATGGCTGGAGTTACTAATACAAGTCCTATTTTAGAGTTTGCTAAGCCTTTGTCGATGGCTCGCATCATTGGTACACCAAGCCCAAGATCTTTTTCACTAAACCATACTTTAACTCCTGCTGCTTCAAGCAAGTCGTGTAGCTCTTTGGCGGATTCTTTACGGTCGCCCCACGCATGACACAAGAAAGCATCACGAAGCTCAGGTTGAGCTGCGGCACGAATTTCAACAGCATTCCGTACAGGGGTGAGAGATTGAATTTGAGCTGAAGTGTAAGATACGGAAGACCCTGACTTTGACCAACGTGGTTTTGAACTACCTCTAGAACTGCCTCCTCCGCTACTTGTATAACTACGGCCACTGCCGTACGAGGGATAAGAAGAACTATAACCACCACCGCCATAACCACGACTTTTATAGCGGCATGCAGGACAGGCTGCTGATGCGGCGGCTGAACTATGCCCTCTTACTGGTGCGGTACATCTTGCCATGAAAATTTACTCCTTAGTTGATTATTAGTTCTAACAGCTTATTAGACAGATCAAATCCGCCTTTCCACAAGCGACAAACCCATCTAATGAATATTTATTCAAATCAATATACATAACTTAATATTTACATTCAATTACTTATTATTAACCATTGAATAAACAGATGTAGAAAGGCAGATTAAATCTGCCTTTCTACAATAAAGCGGGAAATACTGAAAAACTGTATAAATACACAGTTCACTATTTAAAACAATTTTGCACTTATCAAAGCTATTTTACTCTTAAGCTAAAAATATAAATTTAGCTACGAATAAAGCCGTTAATGCCCATACACCGTTTGAGATTTCTTTATGTTTTCCGGCGCCTAACTTAAGTACGGTATAAGTTATAAAACCAAATGCAATGCCGTTGGCTATTGAGAAAGTAAACGCCATCATCACGGTTGTGGCAACTGCTGGGGCGTATTCGGTTAAGTCATCCCAATCTAAGCCTCTTAATGAGCTCATCATTAGCATGGCGACATAAATTAAGGCACCGTCAACCGCGAAGCCGGGTAGCATTTGTGCCAATGGCAAGAAGAACATACCCAAAGCAAATAGTAAGCCTACAGTCACGGCTGTTAAGCCTGTTCTTCCGCCTACAGCAACGCCAGCAGCAGACTCAACATATGAGGTAACGGGTGGGCAACCAAAAGCGGTGCCAATAACTGAAGAAATAGAGTCTGCTTTTAGTGATTTACTTAAACCAATAATTTTGCCATTTTTATCTTGTAATTTAGCGCGCTCTGCAACGCCCATTAATGTGCCTGCGGTATCAAAAATATTGACAAATAAGAAGGTAACAATAACCGGGATTAAAGCGACTTGAAACGCGCCTGCTATATCTGCTTTCCACAGAATAGGCTCTAGTGCTGAAAAGTTTGGTATAGCTAACATGCCGTTATAGCTAACAAAACCAGAGGCTGGAGCGAATGATTTAGCCGCTTCTGCTACAACAAAAAATTCTGTGGGTAGTACCCATGTCATGATAAAAGCGATTAGTGTTGTTATGGCTATACCAATGATTACTGCACCAAATACATTACGATAACTTAGTACGGTTATCAGTAAAAAGCTTAAAAAACCAAGTGCCGGTGCTTCTGGGCCGAATTCGCCAAAGCCAAAGTGTGTTAGGTCGGCGAGTGCTACAATATTATCTGGGTTAGCAACTACAATACCAGTAAAACGTAAGCCAATGAAGCCAAGAAATAAACCTACCCCAGCGGTCATCGCTAAGCGTAAACTTAACGGAATACTATCGAGCATCCATTCTCGCAGCCGAGTAACGCTCATGAGTACGAAAATAACACCTGAAAGGAAAACCGCACCTAGGGCAATTTCCCAACTATAGCCCATAGCGCCAACAACAGAAAAAGTAAAAAATGCGTTTAAGCCCATACCTGGCGCAAGCCCTACCGGCCAGTTTGCATATAGGCCCATCATAATGGTGGCTATTGCTGCACCTAAACACGTTGCTAAAAATAAGCCATCGAATGGCATGCCCGTTTTAGACATAATAATAGGATTTAAAAACATAATGTATGACATAGTTACAAAGGTAGTTAACCCTGCCATCAGTTCTGTTCTTACGTTGGTATTGTGCGAGCTTAGTTTAAAGAATCGCTCTAAAAAGTTTAGATCACGAGTTGCTGTACTGCTGGTAACGCCGACTTGATCATCCATAATATTTAATCTCTAGTTATTTAGAACTTGGTTTTTACTTTGTTATAAATAAAACCTATTTAAGGAAATTAATTAACCACTTTATGTTTAATTGTTTGCGATTAATGACTTTTTTGCTAACGATTAATTTAGCTGTTTTGTTTTAGTCGTCACTTCATCCTAAACTTAAAATAGAAAACCTGTCAATAGTGTCAAGAAGTAAGTTTTTTTGACATATTTCTTGTATAATCTGCGCGAAGCTCTTCTAGAGCTTACAATACTGGGTGATCTCTTTTCTATTTCAATACTAACATTATTAAAGTGCCGCTCAGCCTTCATCGAATTTTTAATTATTGAGTTGTTATGCTTCAACTAACACATTTTAATCGTCACACCATTAAAGGTGATATTTTTGGTGCGCTTACCTCTACCATAGTTGCACTACCTTTTGCTTTAGCTTTTGGCGTAACGTCAGGCGCGGGTGCTAGCGCGGGGATATATTGTGCCATTATTACGGGTTTGTTTGCTTCTATATTTGGTGGTACAAATCAGCAAATATCTGGGCCGAATACCGGGTTAACTATTGCAATGGTGGCCATTTTAACCAGTTTTATAGCAAAATCGCCTGAACATGGTATGGCGATGGCTTTTACTGTGGTTAGTATGGCTGGTGTATTTCAAATGCTTTTTGGTTTTTTTAAACTGGGTAAGTATTTTACGCTGATATCTTATCCGGTTATTTCAGGCTTTACTTCAGGTATTGGTATTTTGATAATTTTATCGCAAATACCGGTTTTATTTGGCAAACCATTTGCTGAGTTGTCTTTATCGACATCAACGTTAACAAGTACAAACACCTTAGTTGGTTTGGTATGTTTAGCCGTTCTTTTTGTTTGGCCTCAGAAGTTTAAGCAAATAATTCCAGCAAGTATTATTGCAGTATTAGGAGCAACAATATTTTATATATTTTCAGGTAGTGATATTCCTGTTGTTGGTGCAATTTCAAGTGAATTACCTACGTTTAACTTTCCTACTTGGCAACATGACCTAATCGGCGAGATGATAAAGTCTGCTTTGCTTATTGCCACCTTGAGCACACTAGATTCTTTAATGACTTCGCTTACCGTTGATAGTATCAGTAAAGATTTACATAACTCTGATCAAGAATTAGTTGGCCAAGGCATAGGTAATGTTATTGCTGGCTTCTTTGGTGCACTTCCTGGTGGCGGTGCAACCATGCGCACGGTAACTAACTTAAGAGCTGGCGGCACAACACCTTTGTCAGGCATTTTACATGCGCTATTTATTCTGGCTATTGTATTATGGGCAGGAGAATACACCGCTTATATTCCTGTCGCTGCACTGGCGGCAATTCTAACGCATGTAGGCATTAGTATTATTGATTGGAACTTTCTTAAACGCGTGCATCAAATTCCGTTATTTAGTGTTGCCTTAATGGTTTCAACTATGGTGATGGCGGTTATATTTGATTTAATTACTGCGGTGTTAATTTCAGCATTTATCGCTAATTTAGTTACTATTCGCCGATTATCAGAAATTCAATTGGATAACATTAAGCTCTTAACTGCAAAAGAAGCTGTGCACTTACCGGTTTATGAAAAAGCGTTATTCACTGAGTTAGATAACCAAGTGCTTTTGTTGAATATTTCTGGCCCTATTGGTTTTGGCGTAGCCAGAGGATTAAAGCAAAGTGTTTCAAAATTAGATCAGGACAAAGCCTTGCTAATTGACTTTACTGATGCGCGTTTTGTCGGCATTACGAGCACAATAGCCATTGAAGAAATTATTATGAGTTATCAAACCGAAGGGAAAAAAATATTGTTATCTAATATTTGCCAACGAGTACGTAACGACTTTAACAAATTACATTTATTTGAAAAAGTACCCCGCGAGCAAATATTTAAAAGTAGAATTGAAGCTTTGTATTATTTAAAAAACAATAGTACTTAATGCTAATTTAGCGCTATGCGAGTGTTATAAGTACTCGCATAGTTGCGATTAGGTTTTAACTGTTAAAAGTTCGATTAACGTTAGCGACTCAGTAATATGGGTGCTCAATAACTGCGTCACCCTTTTAAGATAAACACCTGTAAAATAAGTAACTTTAAAGTAAACAGCTTTAAATCAAACTGCTTTTAAGCTATCGAATACCACAGCCTTTAAGAATTATTTGCGTAAGTGAAGCGACTACAGCTTCGAAGTCGTCATCGTTCATTTCGTTTTTATCTAGTGCTGCCACAACTTGTACGTTAAAGTCGGCGTAGTGTTGGGTTGAGCTCCATATTAAAAACAACAAATGGTATGGGTTTATAGGGTCTATTAGTCCTTGCTCTACCCAAGTTTCAATCACCTTAACTTTAGTGTCTATCCAGACTTTAAAATCATTATTTAAGTAATCTTTAAGCACGGGTGCGCCGTGAATTAGCTCGCTTGCAAAAATTCTGGAGGCATCGGGGTCACTTTTGGCGTGCATAACTTTTGCTCTAATATAAGCACTGAGCACTTGCTTAGGATCGTTATCCAACGTTAGGGTGTCGTAATCCGTATTCCATACCGCGATAATATTACTGAGTAACTGTTGGTATAAGTCGGTTTTATCGGCAAAATAATAATGAATATTAGCGCGGGCAATATTGGCGCGTTCGGCTATACGTTTAATAGAAGCACCTTTGAAGCCATGTGTTACAAACTCTTTTTTAGCGGCCTCTAATATTATGGCTTTATTTTTTTGTCGAATAGTACCTTCGTTTACTTTTTCTTTACTCACTTAAATTCCTATTAACCGTTAACACTAGCACTAAATTAACGTGTAAAAATGGCAGATAACACCACCAATTAATGTTGAGGGTACTAGCTGCCACTTGATAATAAACACCGTTCGTTGACTGTTATAAAGTCTACCGTATTGTTATTTCGAATTTGCTAACCAAATAGCTAATTGCGTACGCTCTTCATCTGTCATTTCTGTTTTATTCATGAACGGCATATCTTTAGCGTCAATAACACGTGCTTTAATACGCGGTCCCCATTGTTTAATGGTATCAATATCAGAAAACACAAGCCCTGCCGGTGCTATGGTAAAAATATCATCGGTAGGGTTTTCTGCATGACAAGAACCACAACGTTGTTCAATAATTTTCGTAACTTGACTATCCGTTACTTCTTGCTTGAGTTGCTCGTCACTTATTTCCACTGAACGTGGTGCAATTGCCACAGCTAATACAACAGTAGCGACAACTGATGCCACTAAAATTAACGGTTTTTGCTTACCAAAATGGCGCAATACAAAATATTGACGAACAGCAGCTGTGATCAATACTATTGCCATTAACACTAACCAATTAGCACTATGGTTAAAGGTCATCGGGTAATGATTTGAAATCATGATAAAAATAATAGGTAACGTGGTGTAAGTGTTATGTGTAGAGCGCACTTTAGCATTTAATCCGTAAGCCGGATCTGGAGCTTTGCCCTCTTCTACTGCTTTAACAAGCGCCCGTTGCGATGGCATAATACCGAAAAATACATTACCGGCCATAATGGTGCCAATAATTGCGCCCATGTGCATATAAGCACCACGCGCACTAAATATTTGCGTTAAACCGTAAGATAATGCCGTTGCTACAACAAACAAAATCAAACCTAAAATAATGCCATGATTTCTGAGTTTTGTTCTTACCAGTAGCTCGTAAATACCTACACCAACCACAATAGAGCCAAGCCCTAATCCAATGGCTTGCCATTGCGTTAAATCAGCAACACGTTTATCAATTAAGTAAGATTGTGCGCCAACGTAAAACATTAACGACAATAACAAAAATCCGGTGATCCAAGTGGTGTAAGCTTCCCATTTAAACCAATGCAATGTGGCTGGCATTTTTGGTGGTGCAAGTTTATATTTCGCCACTTCATAAAAACCGCCACCGTGTATGGCCCATAAATCGCCGCCTATACCTTTGTCAGCTTTTTCTTGAGGTGGCGTTTCTAAATGGTTGTCTAACCATACAAAATAGAAAGATGCACCAACCCAAGCAATACCGGTAATAAGGTGGGCAAATCTAATAACTAAATTCAGCCATTCATTAATATACGGATCCATAAAATTCCTTAGTGTTCAGATTTTGTTATTGAATTATTATTGTGTTTATTAAACCCGCTCACCCATAATATGGGTTGCTTTAACATGACGTTCGTCACCTAACATGCTTAATATAAATAGTTTTTCTGACAACGTTTTACAATGTTGCATACGTCTGTCCATTAACGGTGTTGCATGATAATCCAAGAGAATAAAGTCGGCTTCTGCGCCTTTAACGAAATTACCAATAGTCCCTTCAAGATCTAAGGCAATTGCGCCGCCTAAAGTGGCTAAAAACATCGATTTAAACGGGCTAAGTTTATCGCCACGTAGTTGCTGGGTTTTATAACCTTCGTTAATGGTACTTAACATAGAAAACGTTGTGCCCGCGCCAATGTCGCTGCCTAAACCTACGTTTACATCAAATTTTTCTGCTTGTTGTAGGTTAAACAAACCACTGCCTAAAAACAGGTTAGAGCTTGGGCAAAACGCTACTGCTGAGTCTGTTTCACTTAAACGCTGACATTCACTATCGTGCAAATGCACGCCATGGGCAAAAACGCTTCTTCGGCTGAGTAAGTTACTTTTATCATAAACATCTAAATAACCATCGCTGTCTGGAAATAGTTCTTCTACCCAAGCAATTTCAGATTTATTTTCACTTAAATGGGTATGTAAATAAACACTTGGATTTTCTGCTAGTAACTGCCCTGCTTTGTTTAGTTGCTCGGTTGAACAAGTAGGGGCAAACCTTGGCGTTATGGCATATTGTAAACGGTCGGTGTTGTGCCATTTTTCAATTAATGCTTTGCTATCATCATAACCACTTTGTGCGGTGTCAGATAAATAATCAGGGCAGTTTTGGTCCATTAACACTTTGCCGCATATCATGCGTAATTTTTTCTGCTGGGCAATAGTGAAAAATGCATCGACAGATTCTTTGTGCACAGTGCCAAACACTAAAGCCGTTGTTGTGCCTGCTTCAAGTAATTGGGTTAAGAAGAATTCGGCAACTCTTTTACCGTGTTCTAGATCAGAAAATTGGCGTTCAAATGGAAAAGTATAGCTTTCTAACCATTCAAGCAGTTGTTCGCCGTATGAGGCGATCATTTCTGTTTGTGGGTAATGTACATGCGTATCAATAAAGCCAGGCATGATTAAACCATTTTCGTAATGAATAACGTCAACATCGTTATCTAGGGTGTTAAGTAACGCTTTTGCTTCGCCTACTTGTTCAACTAGGCCATCTTTAATAATGAGTAACCCGTCTTCAATATATTGATAACTGTCTTGCAAAGCTACTTTGGCTGGATCGGCCAAGAAATGCAGTAACTCTCCGCGATATACTTTCAACATTTTTTCTTACCTTATAATTTGGTTTTTAATTTATTAACTTATGCCGGTTATTCTGGCTTGTTCTAACTTTTTGCAATAACGATTGAACCATCGAGTTCTATCACATCACAGTTATCACCTTTACCGCCTCGATCGACTACTAAAAAGTCACTTTCTCCGCCCAATGCTAAACAGAAATGATGCCAAGTACCTTTATGATAATTTACACCTTGGTCAGCGTTGGCGATAAATACTTCTAGCTTGTTTATATCAAATTCGCCTGCGGGTGCAACTACCACTAAGTATGGGTTTTGGCCCATAGGAATAAACGCTTGGCTACCGTGGGGATGTCGTTCCATCATCTTAATAGCAATGGGTTGAGCTAATGGCGTTGAGCGAAATATGTTGATAATGGCGTGACCGGCATTATCACTAACATCAACTTTAGCCAGATCATGATAACGCTGAGTAAAGCCATTGTTTATTGCAAAAACATGCGCCTCAGCATTCGCTTCAATTACATCACCAAAAGCAGTAAAAGCGGCACGTGTTAATGGCTTTGGTGTAACGGTTTGAACATTTTTCGGCATAAAATTTCTCTGCTTATTTAGCTTAGCTACCACGATAAGTTGAATATCCAAAAGCGGTTAATAACAACGGAATGTGATAATGGCTGCCACTGCTGTCGAGTTCGAATACAATATCAACATATGGATAAAAGCCTTGTTCTTTATTGGCCACAAAATACGGTTTTGTTGAAAAATGCATACGATAAATACCTGCGGCTAGTACTACATCGTCAGCTAATAAGCCTGCAATTCGTCCATCAGCATTGGTAACGCCATAAGCTAATTCGGCCCAACCATCACTGGTTTGCGCAAATAGCGTAATAGGTAGGTTTTGTGCAGGTAAACCGCGAGTTGTGTCAAGTACATGGGTGGTTATTTGGCTCATAGTAATTTCTCTAAACGTAGATGGAATATTTTGCGCTGCTCTTCGGCGGCGTTCGCCAATTCAGTGCTTTTATTGTTAGGTAAACGCGCTTGTAATAACGCCAGCATTTGTGCCGCGCTTTTACCTGTTGCACACACAATAAAGATGAAACCAAACTTTGCTAAATAGTCAGCGTTACCTTTAGCAAGTGCTTCAAGTACTTCTTCTGTAGCTTCGCTAACTGAGCTTTGTTCTCCACTGGCTAGCGCTTTGGTGTTGGCATATTTAGCTCTTAAGGTAGCAACGTTTCCAATTTGTGGATGACCTTCGAATGCTTCTAAATAGTCAGCTTCTTCAAGCCCTTGCCACGCTTTATCTGCTTTACTCACCAAGTCTTGTTGATCCCTAAAAGGGCGTGCATTAACCATGCGCGCAACCCAAGTTGTAGCGGTACAACATTGCATAAAACTATGCGTGGCTTCTTCGACAGTTAAGTTATTTAATTGTGCTAAATCCATTGTTTTTCCTGTTAAATTTTTGCTGTGCATTATCATCAACTTTCTTACGTTAACGCAGGACAAAATCGCTCTTTACTATTCGTTACTCTGTTTCAAGCAGTTGCTTAAGCGCTTGCCAGTGAATACCTTGTTGCGTTTTAGGACGACTTTTATTTATTGCGTTAGCTGGAGTCTGCGGGTTTGACAGCTCAAGCTGTTGATTTAAGCGCTCGACTTTAGCTTGTTCAGCTTGATAGATATTAATAATTTCAGCCGACACAGATACCGCCACTTCCATCGGCAATTTACCACCTACTTGCGATAAACCTATTGGACAGTTCATTCTTGCTACTTGGTTTTCATCAATATCACGATGTTTATAACGCTGCTTAAATCTGCGCCATTTGGTATCAGAAGCGATTAAGCCTAAGTAATGAAAATCAGCACGTTTTAAAATAGCTTGTGATATTTCAAAATCCATTTGGTGGTTATGAGTCATCACTATAAAGTAGCTATTGGCTGGCATGCTCGCTACTTCTAGCTCGGGGGTATCACTCACCACTTTATGAACATTGTCGTATTGCTCAACATTGACAGGAAACTGCGCTTCACGGCTATCAACCCAAGTTACCTTGCAAGGTAGTTGCGCTAAAATTGGCACTAACGCTTTACCAACATGGCCAGCACCAAATAGCATAATATTAACGCCGGTAGCAGCAAAACATTCAAACAATACGCTAGTATTACCGCCACAACATTGACCTAAATTACTGCCCAATTGAAAGTGCTCAATATGTTGGCAGCTTTTACCGTTAAGCAGCATTTTTTTTGCTTGTTTAATGGCTTTATGTTCGAGGTGCCCGCCACCAATAGTGTCAAAAATGTCATCATTACTGATCACCATTTTTGTACCACTATTTCTAGGGGTTGAGCCTGAAACGCCTACCAAGGTAACTAATACATAGGCTTGGCCTTGTTTGCTCAACTTATAGCTGGCACTGCTCCAGTTTGTTGTCATCAGTAGTTACCTAAACCTGCTCACTGTCTTTCATCGCTTCAACCGCCCAAAGTACTCGCTCGGGTGTTGCTGGTGTATCTAGCGCTGGGCTTAATTTGTAATCTGACACGCTCGAAATGGCATCTTTAAGCGCAGACCATACCGAAATACCGAGCATAAATGGCGGTTCGCCTACGGCTTTCGAGTTATAAATGGTTTGCTCACGATTAGGATCGTCTGGCACTAAGTCAACGCGAAAATCGCTTGGGGTATCACTTATTGCCGGTATTTTGTAAGTTGCAGGGTTATTAGATAACAGTCTACCTTGGTCATTCCAAACCAATTCTTCGGTCGTTAACCAACCCATACCTTGAATAAATGCACCTTCAATTTGTCCAATATCTATTGCAGGATTTAACGAGTGCCCTACGTCATGCAAAATATCGGCACGTAATAATTTATATTCACCCGTTAGGGTATCAATTAATACTTCAGATACCGCCGCGCCAGTTGAATAATAAAAGAAAGGTCGACCTTTACCTGTTGCGCGATCAAAATGTATTTTTGGTGTTTTATAATAGCCTGTTGAAGATAACGATACTCGGCCCATATAGGCTTGCTGTACAAGCTCAGCAAATGAGAAGGTTTCTGCGCCTACTAACACTTGGTTGTTTTTAAAGCTAACCTCTGCTTCGCCAACATTATATTTTTCACAAGCAAAAGCAATTAAACGAGCTTTAAGGATTTTAGCCGCCGCTTGTGCCGCTTTACCGTTTAAATCAGTGCCTGACGAAGCTGCTGTTGGAGAGGTATTAGGCACTTTATCGGTACGTGTTGCCGAGACACCAACGGTATCAACATCGACTTGAAACTCTTCAGCAACAATTTGCGCTATTTTGGTAAATAAACCTTGGCCCATTTCGGTGCCGCCATGATTTAAATGAATAGTACCGTCGGTATAAATGTGAACTAAAGCCCCTGCTTGGTTTAAGTGTTGCACGGTAAATGAAATACCAAATTTAACCGGCGTTAACGCTATACCTTTCTTTAATATCGTATTTTCAATATTAAACTGGCTAATACTTTCTCTGCGGGCTTGGTAATCTGAGCTTTTCTCTAATGAAGAAATTAATTCCGCCATTTTGTTATGCTCTACCGTTTGGTGATAGTGCGTAACGTTGCGCTCGTCTTTGCCGTATAAATTAATTTTACGAATTTCTAACGGATCTTTTCTTAAATAACGGGCAATATCGTCCATGACCATTTCAATGGTCATCATACCTTGTGGGCCGCCAAAACCACGATAAGCGGTATGCGATACGGTATTTAATTTACAGCGATTTCCGGTAACTTTTGCTTGGTCTAAAAAGTAAGCGTTGTCAGAGTGGAACATGGCTCTGTCAACAATAGCATCGGACAAATCGGGTGAATAACCACAGTTGCCGTTGACTTCGATATTAATGCCTTTAATTTGACCGTTACTATCAAAACCCACGTGATAGTTATTTTCAAAAGGATGACGTTTACCTGTCATACACATATCGTCTGAGCGGCTTAACTTAAATTTAACCGGACGTTTTGTGTGGTTTGATAACAAGGCCGCTAAACATGCCCATGGCGCCGCTTGGGTTTCTTTACCACCAAAACCACCACCCATTCGACGGGTATCTACAATCACTTTATTTAATGGGATATCAAGCACTTCAGCCACTAGCTTTTGTACTTCACTTGGGTGTTGTGACGAAGAAAATATGGTCATGCCGCCATCTTCGGTGGGCTCGGCTGTTGATACTTGTCCTTCAAGATAAAAGTGCTCTTGGCCGCCAACAGAAATTTCACCTCGTAATTGATGTTCTGCTTGCTCAATGGCGCTTTCTGAGTCTCCACGCTGCATAGTAAAAGGTGGGCGGACAAAACTTTGTTTCTCCAACGCATCTTTTACGGTTAATACGGCTTCTAATTCTTCGTATTCTATTTTTGCTAATTTAACCGCGCGTCTGGCTAAGTCGTGACTGGTCGCTGCAACGGCAAATATAGGTTGGCCAATATAGTCAACTTGACCCATCGCCAATACCGGGTCGCCAGGAAATACTGGGCCAATATCGGTATGTCCGGGTACATCTTCCACCGTGATCACGGCGACAACCCCTTCGGCAGCTTTTACCGCTGATAAATCGATACTTTTAATTCGCCCGTGTGCAATAGTGCTTTGACCTGCAGCGGCATGTAATTGCCCTTGAAGGCTAGGCCTGTCATCAATATATAAAGCTTCGCCGCTAACGTGTTTATCGGCGCTTTCGTGCTTTTTAGAACGACCTACGCCACCTTGGCCGACAGCAGTAGATTCTTGGTTGATATTTTCGTTAGAGTGTTTGGTATTTATAAGACTACGCATAATTAACTACCCGAGTTTCAATCTGTTTACTTTGTAATTCTAAATAACACTTTTGAATTAAGTTTTGTGCGACTTTCAGGCGATATTTGTCAGAAGCACGTACGTCTGACATTGGCGTAAAGTCGAGTGCTAATGCTGCTTGTGCGGCCGTAACACTTTCACCATCGAAGGTTTTATTTAATAAAGCGGCTTCACATTGTTTGGCACGCATAGGAATACCCGCCATGCCACCAAAAGCGATACGAACACTGGTAATAATATTATCTTTAAGTTCGATGTTAAATGCCGCTAAAACCGCAGAAATGTCGTCATCAATGCGTTTAGATATTTTATAAACTTTCAGTACTTTATTAGCCGAAGACTTAGGAATATAAACATTTTTAATAAACTCAGACGGCGCTAATACTGTTTTTTTATAATCAACAAAGAAGTCTTCTAAAGCAATTTTTCGCTCTTGATCACCACGTTGTAAAGTAATTTCAGCACCTAAGGCGATTAAAGCTGGCGGCATATCACCAATTGGCGAGGCATTACCAATATTGCCACCTAAGGTGCCATTATTGCGAATTTGTCGTGAGCCTATTCGCTCGATCATCTCACCAAGGTCGTGATACTCCTGATGTAACATCGGGGTGAATTCACTATAAGGCACTGCAGAGCCAATAATAAATTCTTCAGCGTTATCTGAGATGGTTTTTAACTCTGCAACATCACCCAAATAAACTAGGTCATCAATGGTGGCTAAATTTTGTGTCACGGTTAAGGCTAAGTCAGTTGCGCCAGCTACCAAAGTTGCATCGGGGTTTTGCAGTAATTTATCGGCTAACTCTTTAGCGGTTTTTGGTGCAAAGTATTGATGACGACCATTTGATAACGCCGCTGACGGTAGTGTTTTAAATTCATTTAATTGCTGCACCGTTTGTTGATAGTGCTCGGCAAATGAGTCTGCTTCTGTATGTTCACTTGAGGCTATCGCCGCATCAATAATTGAACGATACCCCGTACAGCGGCATAAATTACCTGCTAATGCTTCAAGTACTTCTGCTCGATTAGGCTTGCTATTTTGTTTATGCAATGCAAATGAAGACATAACAAAACCTGGGGTACAAAAACCACATTGCGAGCCATGATTATCGACCATAGATTGTTGAACATGATGCAATTTCGCCCCTTGTTTTAGGTGTTCAACGGTAATTAATTGCTTGCCATGTAAACTGCCCACAAAACTAATGCAGGCATTGATTGATTTATAATCGAGTGCTTTGCTATCTTTCGCTAACTCAGCTACCACCACGGTACAAGCGCCACAGTCGCCAGAAGAACAGCCTTCTTTGGTGCCACTTTTAAATTGCTCTTCACGTAAATACTGAAGAACCGTTAAATTCGGATCTATGTTTTCTACGGTCACAACATCGTTGTTTAATAAAAAACGCACTGTACTTGTGGTCATATTGGGTTCCGCTTCTTGTTTTATGATTTTTTATTGTGCTTGTTTAGCATCAAATATATCAGAATAAAAACCTGACACAAGTGACAACTTATTATTTTATCTTTTAATGCTGATAATCACCATAAGCAATTACGACTTATAAGCTTTAATTCAACCGCTTAATAAGCGAAAGGCGTTCTGGCCTTTTCAATATAATAATAGGTCAAAATATCAATAAACTCTCAGATACTGCTTTAAACCAAATAAGAAAGAAGAGATTAAACGTTGAGGCTAGTACTATGGAACGAGTTTTGTCGTTAGATTTAACAGCAGAAGATTTTTGAATGCATAGGTTGGATGCAAAAGCTTTATTACTAACAATGGTTTGCTGATATAAGATGCGCACGTAATATCATGATAGCTGACGATTACATGCGCTTTAAATAACGCTTTTTAGCTAAGTAAAAAAGTAATAATTACCTTGCAGGACGTATAAAGGGCATATGTCTATTTACATCTTTATAAAGTAAATACCTAAAAGGTCCAGGGCCGCCAGCATAACAAGATTGTGGGCAAAATGCGCGTAGCCACATAAAGTCACCCGCTTCTACTTCAACCCACTCACCATTAAGGTGATAAACAGCCTTACCTTCTAATACATAAAGGCCATGTTCCATTACATGCGTTTCATCAAATGGGATAACACCACCGGGTTCAAATGTTACAATATTTACGTGCATGTCGTGACGCATATCTGATTGATCAGTAAAGCGAGTGGTTTTCCATACGCCGCCAGTGTTCGGCATTTCTATGCCTTCTACTTCGTTATCACTGGTAACAAATGGCTCGGGTGCATCAATACCTTCAACAAACTGATAGGCTTTGCGGATCCAATGAAACTTAACGTTAGCACTGCTGTTGTTTTTTAATGTCCATTTACAGCCAGGTGGTAAATACGCATAGCCACCAGTGTCTAAGTGATGATTGGTGCCTTCAATGTTTACATCCATTTCGCCTTCAACAACAAAAAGTACCCCTTCTGCCTTTTCGTCTAATTCTGGTTTTTCAGAGCCACCATTGGCGCCAACCTCAACTATATATTGAGAGAAAGTTTCTGAAAAACCACTTAATGGACGCGCGATAACCCACATACGCATGTTTTCCCAAAAAGGTAGGTAGCTAATAACAATATCTGTTAGTACGCGTTTTGGAATAATCGCATATGCTTCGGTAAAAATTGCTCGGTCTGAAATCAATTGTGTTTGTGGTGGTAATCCACCTGTTGGCGCATAGTAGGTGTGTTTAGCTGGCATGGTCTTTATTTCCTTGATGTCTGAGCGGCAATGAATTTTTTTCTGTATTCATGCAACAATGGTTCGGTATAGCCATTAGGCTGAGTTTTACCTTTAAATATTAAATCTAACGCTGCCTGAAAAGACAAACTATTGTCAAAATCGTCTGACATAGCCTGGTAAGCGCTATCGTGTGAGTTTTGTTGATCAACCACCCTTGCCATTTTTTCCAATGACGCCCTAACTTGCGTTGGTGTTAAAATGTTGTGCTCTAACCAATTACAAATATGTTGGCTGGAAATTCTTAAGGTGGCTCTGTCTTCCATTAAGCCAATATTGTTTATGTCAGGTACTTTTGACGCTCCCATGCCTAAATCAATCCATCGAACAACGTAACCAAGTAAACCTTGCGCATTGTTGTTTAATTCGTTTTCAATAACTTGTGGAGTCAAGCTGCTTATATCGCTTAGTAAGGGCACTGTTAATATATCATCAATGTTAGCGCGTGCTCTTTTGACAATTTCTTTTTGCTGTTCAAAAACGTTAACTTGATGGTAATGCATGGCATGTAAGGTTGCACCTGTAGGAGAAGGCACCCATGCGGTATTTGCACCCGATAATGGGTGAGCAACTTTAGCTTTCATCATGGCAGCCATTTCATCCGGTATTGCCCACATACCTTTACCTATTTGCGCTTTACCGGAAAAACCACAAGCTAAGCCTACATCTACATTCCAATCTTCGTAGGCGTTAATCCAAGCTTGTGCTTTCATGTTACCTTTTGGCACCATAGGACCTAATAACATACTGGTGTGTATTTCATCGCCTGTTCTATCTAAAAAGCCCGTGTTAATAAAAACCACACGGCTTTTAACCTCGCGAATACATGCCTTTAAATTTACCGTGGTGCGGCGCTCTTCATCCATTACACCAATTTTGATGGTATCTCTTTCTAAATGTAAAGCGTCTTCAACCGCATTAAAAAGCTTATTGGCAAAGGCGACTTCTTCTGGGCCATGCATTTTAGGTTTAACAATGTAGACATTGCCATTTCTGGAGTTACGGTGCAGATTGTTTTTTTGTAAATCATGCAGCGCAATTAAGGTGCTGATCATGGCATCCATGATGCCTTCTTGAATTTCCAATCCGTCTTTGTCAATCACCGCAGGGTTTGTCATTAAATGACCAACGTTGCGACAAAATAACAAGCTACGTCCGTGAAGAGTCAAACTGCCATCAGCAAGATCGTTATAGACTTTATCAGCCTTTAAAATACGTTGTGATACTTTACCCGATTTTTCAATGGTTTCGCTTAAATCGCCTTTCATTAAGCCTAGCCAGTTGCGATAGACTTGAATTTTTTCTAACGCGTCTACCGCCACTACAGAATCTTCAAAATCTTGTATCGTGGTAAGCGCCGACTCTAAGGCAATATCTTTAATACCCGCATCATCTGTTTTGCCAATGGCAGAGTTAGGGTCTATCTCAATCGCTACGCGTAAATCATGATGGGTTAATAAAATAGAGCTAGGACTGTTTTTTGCTCCTTGAAAGCCGATTAATTGTTCGCCATTTTTTAACTGGGTTGTGTTGCCGTTGCTTAATGTTACTTGAAGAGCTTTATTGTTAATCGAATAACCAATAGCTTGGTTATGAGAGCCTGAAAGTAGCGGGAAATTTTGGTCTAAAAACGCTTTGGCATAGGCAATAACTTTCTTTGCTCTGTTTGGGTTATGTGAATGCCCTTTTGTAGCGCCATCTTCCTCGCTGATAACATCGGTGCCATAAAGTGCATCATACAAGCTTCCCCATCGTGCGTTAGCCGCATTTAATGCAAAACGAGCATTAGCGGTAGGCACAACAAGTTGAGGCCCTGCTTGCAGGCACACTTCAGAGTCAGCATGTTGAGTCGTGATGGTAAAGTCTTCACCTTCTGGTACTAAGTAACCAATTTCTGTTAGGAACTTTTTATAGCTTGGCAGATCAAATTTGCCTTGATGCTTTATGTTCCACTGATCTATTTGTGCCTGCATAACATCGCGCTTTACTAATAATGCTCTATTTTCTGGCCCTAGTTCATGGGTAATATCTGATAAAGCCTGCCAAAAATCTGGCTCTGAGATATTCAAACCAGGTATTACGTCTTCTTTGATAAAGCTTGCTAGGTCATTGTTAACCTGTAACAACCCTTTTTGTAGATATTTTGTCATATGGTGAGATACTCGTTACGCTATATGTTTAAAGTTGTAGTGCCGATAATGTAAAACTAATCCTGTAAAACCAATAAATACTCTGTGATATCTATCGGTACTGGCTTTGGCAGTTACTTTAATGCCATATTAATTTGACAGTAAGTTACTATTTATTGTGAAAGCATTATTATGAAAAAATTGAGTTAACAGAGCTTATGAAGCGCCGTGGTGTTTAATCCAATGCTTTGCTATATCTTGCCTTGTGCACAGCCATACATCGTTAAACTGTTCAATGTAATCTAGAAAACGTACTAAACTTGCAAACCTACCCGGGCGTCCGATAATGCGGCAATGTAAGCCAATTGACATCATTTTCGGTGCATCAGTGCCTTCAGCATATAAGGTATCAAAAGTGTCTTTTAAATAATTAAAGAATTGGTCACCAGCATTAAAACCTTGTGGGCTTGCAAAGCGCATGTCATTTACATCAAGTGTGTAAGGTACAATTAAATGCGGCTTGTTTATGCCTTCAACAAAGTAAGGTAAGTCATCAGCGTAGCTGTCGGCGTCATATAAAAAAGAGCCTTCTTGCATCACCAGTTGTCGGGTGTTTTCGCTCATTCGACCTAAATACCAACCTTTAGGTTTTTCTCCGGTCATTTTTTGATGAATTTCAATGGCTTTTTTTAAGTGTTCACGCTCTGTTTCAATAGGCACTTTTTGATAATCAATCCAACGATAACCATGACTAGCAATTTCCCAATTAGCGTCTAGCATCGCTTGTATTGCTTCGGGGTTTCTTTGCATAGCCATGGCAACAGCGAACACAGTAACGGGCACCTTTCGCCGGGTAAATAAACGGTGTAATCGCCAGAACCCTGCTCGGCTGCCAAATTCATAAAATGATTCCATATTCATATGGCGCTCATTTTCAAAAGGCAATGCTCCAATTATTTCAGAGAGAAACGTTTCAGAGGCTTTATCTCCATGCAAGATGCAATTCTCTGCACCTTCTTCATAGTTAATAACAAATTGAACGGCTACTTTAGCTTTATTTGGCCAATTGGCCTGTGGCACTTTTTGGCCATAACCTTTCATATCTCGAGGATAGTTATTTATATTTTCTGCACTCATATATTTGTCTACTTAATCGTGTTTTTTATCATGACTGTGGAGTTTAAATACCTTGCACTTTTTAATTTATAAAATAAAACCAATATCTTACAGGAATTCCTTAGGTTATAACTTTCAAATTAAAAAATGTTAATGCTAAGCTTTTATATCTGTGCATCTACAGCTGATTTTAAAAGTTAATGGCAATATTCAATGTTTTCCCAATACCCTTGAAGGTATTTTATTGTTCGCTAGTGATAGAGCATTGCCGATAAGTAACAGGCAATGCATAAATTATTTTGGTGAGGTGATATCACTTAGCATATTGAACAAAAATTTGAGTGTCAACAATATAACACAGAAAAGTTGACACAATAGTCAGCATTATTCTAAGGACAAAATTTATTAAATAATAGCTTTTTATTATGATTTTATTATTAACTGTTTAGTCTGGTAGGCAGACAAATTAGCCAT
Source organism: Colwellia sp. NW0002-52-1 (assembly GCF_057550865.1). Lineage (NCBI taxonomy): Bacteria > Pseudomonadati > Pseudomonadota > Gammaproteobacteria > Alteromonadales > Colwelliaceae > Colwellia > Colwellia sp. NW0002-52-1. The sequence goes on from NZ_BAAJLU010000008.1 coordinate 45,920, forward strand.
TGCTGCTAAACTTTATTTAACCTAAAAACTAACAACCCACTAACGTGGAATAGGAAAATTTAACATGGCATATGTAGATGGTTTCGTTTTGGCCGTTCCCACCGCCAATAAAGCAAGTTATTTAGCCTTGGCAAAAACAATGGCTGTTATGTTTAAAGAGCATGGTGCGTTAACTGTGGTGGAAAATTGGGGAGATGATGTTCCAGACGGTGAGACAACCTCTTTCCCTATCGCCGTAAAATGCCAGCCTGATGAGACAGTGGTATTTTCTTGGATCACTTGGTTGTCAAAAGAAGCAAGAGATTCAGGGATGAAAAAAGTAATGGCTGATCCACGCATGAGCGAAGAAAACATGACAATGCCTTTTGATGGCAAACGGATGATTTTTGGCGGCTTTGAAACTATTTTAACCTGAACTCTGGATAATGAGTACTTGATACTCAAGTGAAACAAAAGCTTAGGTGGCAAAGTAAATGCTATAGCAAGGTGAACATCACGAATAGACACCATCAATGCTTCATTTTATGCCATTTCCAAGGCAAAACGTTTATGAATAGCGCGCTATTTATCGACGTTTTAACGCAGATAATGGCTTAAAAGCGAGGATTGAGCAAGTGCTGCTTATCCAGAGCTCAGGTTATTTTAACACAATAATAAGCATAAAATGCTCAAACGCCCGTTCAAGTTACTGGGGTTTGAGCATTTAATTGATTGAGTATTTATGTGTTTAAATGAGCGGCATGAAAACGCACATGCTCTTCAATAAACGATGCTATAAAATAATAGCTGTGATCATAACCTTCATGAATTGCCAAGGTTAACGGGTAGTTGTTAATTTTAGCTGCAGCTTCAAGTGTCTCAGGCTTTAATTGCTGTTCAAGAAAGTCATCAGCCCCACCTTGATCAACCTTAGCAGGAATAAAGTTACTGGCTTTTCGCATCAACTCACTAGCATCATGGTTTTGCCATGTTGCTTGGTCTTTACCCAAATAGGCGGTAAATGCTTTTTTACCCCACGGCACATTAATTGGGTTACAAATTGGGCTAAATGCCGACATTGAGCTGTAACGCTCTGGGTTTAATAAACCAATCGTTAAAGCACCGTGTCCGCCCATTGAATGACCACTGATCGCACGTTTATTAGAAACCGGAAAAGAAGCTTCAATAATCGCAGGCAATTCATTTACTACATAATCGTACATTTGGTAATGACGATTCCAAGGCGCTTGCGTAGCATTAACATAAAAACCTGCACCTTGACCTAAATCGTAACCTTCGTCATTGGCAACATCTTCACCACGAGGGCTGGTATCTGGCGCAACAATAGCAATGCCAAGTTCTGCAGCAATACGCTGTACGCCAGCTTTATGCATAAAGTTTTCATCAGTACAGGTTAAGCCTGAAAGCCAGTAAAGCACGGGAACTTTTACGCCGCTTGATACTTGTGGAGGTAAATAAATAGCAAAACGCATAGCACAATTTAGTACGGTAGATTGATGACTATATTGTTTTTGCCAACCACCAAAACTTTTATTTACACTGACGTTTTCGATTAAATGATCAATTGTCATAAGACACCTCAAAACGTTACTCCTTTTAGCAATTTTGCCTTAGGCAAGTCTTATAAAAATAAGTTATCCGCTAAAAGGGGCAATACAAACTGTTTATAATAGTTTGTGATTATTTAGAAAAATATTACTTAACCTAAACTCTGGATAATGAGAGTTTGATACTCAAGTGAATCAAAAGTTTAGGTGGTAAAGTAAATGCTATAGCAAGTGAACATCACGAATAGACACCATCAATGTTTCATTTCATGCCATTTTCCAAGCAAAACGTTGATGAATAGCGAGCTATTTATCAACGTTTTAACGCAGAGAATGGGTTAAAATGTAGCATTGAGCAAGTGCTGCTTATCCCGAGTTCAGGTTACTTATCAAAGTGAATAACGGTGCGAATACTTTCGCCTTTATGCATTAGTTCAAACGACTCATTAATGTCTTCAAGCGCCATTGTATGGGTAATAAAGTCACTTAATTTAAATTCACCAGCTAAATAACGCTCTACGTAATCAGGTAACTCTGTACGGCCTTTTACACCACCAAATGCTGAACCGCGCCATACACGACCAGTAACCAGTTGGAACGGGCGGGTTGAAATTTCTTGCCCTGCACCAGCAACACCTATGACTACTGACTCACCCCAACCTTTATGACAACATTCTAAAGCAGAGCGCATTAAATTCACGTTACCCACACATTCGAATGAATAGTCAACACCACCGTCTGTTAGTTCAACAATCACGTCTTGAATTGGCTTATCATAATCTTTCGGGTTAATACAATCAGTAGCGCCTAACTTTCTGGCTAACTCAAATTTACTTTCGTTAATATCAATCGCGATAATACGGCCGGCTTTAGCCATAGTTGCACCAATAACCGCTGACAAACCAATACCGCCAAGACCAAAGATAGCAACGGTTGCGCCCTCTTCAACTTTTGCTGTATTCATTACAGCGCCCATGCCGGTAGTAACGCCACAACCTAATAAACACACTTCCTCTAACGGCGCATCTTTATTTACTTTCGCTAGTGATATTTCTGGCAATACTGTGTATTCAGAAAATGTTGAACAACCCATATAGTGAAATATTGGCTGACCATCTTTATAAAAACGTGTTGTGCCATCTGGCATTAAACCTTTACCTTGAGTTTCACGAATTTGTTGACACAGATTGGTTTTACCCGATAAACAAAATTTACATTCACCACATTCTGGTGTGTATAAAGGAATAACATGGTCGCCTACTTTTACGCTGGTAACGCCTTCGCCCACTTGCTCAACAATACCACCACCTTCGTGGCCTAAAATTACGGGAAAAATACCTTCTGGGTCTTCACCTGATAAAGTAAAAGCATCGGTATGACATACGCCTGAGGCAATAACTTTTACTAACACTTCACCTTTTCTTGGCAACATTACATCAACTTCTTCGATAGATAATGGCTGCTTAGGACCCCAAGCAATAGCGGCTTTAGATTTAATAAATTTATCTGACATATTCATTCTCACTTTTAAATTGAAATATTTTATTGTTAAAACACAAACATAAGATGCTTGTTATGAAACAAGTTTACTACATTAATAAAATTATAATAATGTAGCTAAAATACAATTCACTTTTACTGACAAGTAACAATGACAGTAAAAGAATTGTTTTTATTGGGTTAATTATATTAATTTCTTAGCGAATGATAATATGCTAATTTGTAATTCACTTGTACATATAGGTAATAATCATGCAATGGGAAGGTATTAGCGAATTTGTTTTTGTCGCTGAAAATGAAAGCTTTACGCTCGCTTCAAAAAAAATGGCTATATCAACGGCGCAAGTGAGTCGGCAAATTAGCGCATTAGAAAACCGACTCAACATTAAGTTATTTTATCGCACTACTCGCAAAGTATCTTTAACTGAAGAAGGTAAAGTTTTTTATCAACATTGTCGTAGTGTGCTTGATGGTTTAGATGCTGCTGAGCGTGCTGTTACCAATTTAAAATCTAAACCCCAAGGAAAAATAAAACTAACGGCACCCGTAACTTATGGTGAAAAGCAAATACTCCCATTAGTAAATAATTTTGTAAAACAATATAATGATGTTGAAGTGTCAGCGTATTTAAGCAATCGGCAAATCGATTTAGCTGAAGATGGTTACGACCTAGCCATTCGTGTTGGTAAACTCAGCGACTCGTCGATGATGGCGAAAAAACTCGGTAAGCGTGCCAATTATGTTTGTGCTGCGCCAAGCTACTTAGAAAATCATGGTATTCCACATTCTATTGCTGAACTCAGTCAGCACAGCTGCTTATTAGGCTCTTCAGATTATTGGCATTTTATTGAATTAGACAAAGAAAAAAGTATCCGTTTAAAAGCACGTTTACGCTACAACAACGGTCATTGCTTAACCGATGCAGCATTAAAAGGTTTAGGTATAGTACAACTTCCTGATTATTATGTTGAACAACATCTCAATAGTGGTGAGCTTGTTTCTTTATTAGATAATTACCGAGCGCCTGATGAAAGTATTTGGGCGGTATACCCACAAAATAGACACCTTTCACCAAGAATAAGACTGCTTGTTGATTACTTGGCTGAGCAACTGGCTTGATTCTGTATACGTTGTTTATTGGCTATTCGGTGCACTTAAAGCCTACCTAAGTACAATTGACTACAAACTAGATTAAAACGATATAATGTCAGTGCTTTTAAGGTTTACATATTTGAGTTTATTAAACAAATTTAACTAATATCTTTAGAGATAAAATTCATTATAAATTTAATTTAACTATTCATTATCAAAGAGCTACAGCAAAGGTTGTTTTTAACTTTAATTGCACGAACGTAAAAAACATAAAAAGTTTCACTCTATAATACCTACAAATAGTGTTATCCGGCATTACCACATTTAGCTTTAAAATTGGTCAAATTTAGGGTGACTGCTCGTATACCTCCGGTGTTATAATAATCGAATTACTTAACCATTATTTGCAACGTTTACGCTAGTACTCTTTTTAAAATCGTTTTTAAATATTACTTTTAGGACAATATTATGAGCATTACCACACCTACAATCGTCATAATTGGCGGAGGTGCAGGCGGACTAGAATTAGCAACACAATTAGGTCATAAACTCGGTAAAAAAAATCAAGCTGATATTTTACTTGTTGATAAAAATCGTACTCACATATGGAAGCCTTTGCTTCATGAAGTCGCCACTGGCTCTATTGACCCAGATTTAGACGGTGTTGTTTACTCTGCGCATGCCGCTAAACATTATTATCGTTTTCAACTTGGCACTTTCTGCAATATTGACCAAAGCGATAAAACAATTACGCTTGCAGCACTTCATGACGAGCTTGAACATATTATTTTGCCAGAGCGCAAAGTGAAATATGACCATCTCGTTATTGCTATTGGCAGTGTCAGTAATGACTTTAATACGCCAGGTATCAAAGAGCATTGCTATTTTTTAGATTCAAACCAACAAGCTGAACGCTTTCAACATACTTTACTCGACAGTTTTACTCGCCTTCACCAAGATGATAATCAACAGCAATCGCTCAATATTGCAATTGTAGGAGGTGGCGCAACAGGTGTTGAGCTTTCAGCTGAGCTGTACCATGTATCTGACTTACTAAAGCTATATGGTTTAACAAACATGACAGCTAAACGTCTGCATATTCATTTAATTGAAGCTGGACCACGTATTTTACCTGCCCTGCCTGAACGAATTGCTTCCAGCGCTAAACGTGAGCTATTAAAGTTAGGTGTTAACGTGCGTGAAAACACGCAAGTAAAAGCAGCGACTGAAAATGGCTTTATAACTAAAGATGATGAACATATTGATGCCAATATAATGTTATGGGCAGCAGGTGTAAAAGCGCCAGACTTTATTAAAGCAATAGGAATATTTGAATTAACTCGCAGTAATCAGATTCAAGTGAACCAGTTCTTACAAAGTAGTGTTGATGAAAATATTTTCGTTTTAGGTGATTGCTGTTCCTTTACCCAACCCGATGGTATACAAGTTCCACCGCGTGCTCAATCTGCTCACCAAATGGCGCAATGTGTAGAAAAAAACCTTATTGCGACACTAAAACAGCAACCCCTTAGCAAGTTTATTTATAGCGATCACGGTTCTTTAGTTAACCTTTCTCGTTATAGTACGGTTGGTAATTTAATGGGGAATCTAACAAGCAGCAGTTTTTTTGTTGAAGGAAAAATAGCGCGCTTTGTTTACTTATCACTCTATCGAATGCACCAACAAGCTATACACGGTAGCGCTAAAACATTGGTTTTGTGGATAAGCGAAAAAATACTGCGCGTTGTACGCCCAAAAATGAAATTACATTAGTATAAAAACAAACTTCACCTTACTTAGGTTTCATTATTAAAAAAGGTTAGTAAAGGTAAATTTACTCACCTTTTTTATATGATTGAATATAAGTAATTTATATATTATAACAATAGGTTAACATCACTTTTGTTTACAATAAAATCATTAAATTGATTAGTAAATACGGCACTTAAACCACTAAATGTGGAAATAAGCCAATAACTTGTTTGATCACATCTGTTTTTTGGCTTTTCGCTAAATACACAGCAAATATTTCTCTTTGATAAACAGGTGCACTTTCGACAATAAATAATTTACCCGCCTCAACGTGTTCAAAAGTCATTTGCCTTGGTAGGTGTGCACTGCCACCTGCTTGTAAGATATAATTTAAGGCAATACGCGGTTGACTCATAAAGTGTTTAGCTGGTGCTGCATCTTGAGATTCTCGCAAGTGTAAGGAGTTTACCGATTCACCATAATCTACCATGATATAATCTTCAGCTTGTGCATCTTCTAGGTAATCCGGATCGGTAGTGACTAAATGTAAAGGCACAGTTGATACTTTTTCTGTCACTAAATCTTCGATAAATGGCGGTTCGAATAAAAACGCAATATCTACAGTACGGTTAATCACGCTTTTTCTTAATTCCATAGGAGAATAAGTGCTGGTAAATAAACTCACCGTGTCTAAATTACGATGAATTTTTTGTAACCAGCCCTGTAAAACAATATCCCATATAGAGTTCATTGAACCGATAGCAAGCTGCATGGCATCGTGCTCAGCTACACCCACATCATGTTTAGTCTTTTGCCACATGAAGAGTAATTCATTGGCATGTTTAATTAATCGATGGCCTTCTCTGGTTAATTTTAAATGCTTATGAGTACGATCAAAAAGTAGTACGCCTAAGTCATCTTCTAGTAGCTTAATTCTGGCACTTACCGCTGACTGAGTAATAAAAAGATTTTCAGAGGCAACCCTAAAGTGTAATGTTCGACTCACTTCTAAAAACGTTGTTAATAATTCAAATTTCATAAAAACCCTCTCTAATCATTTTTTTTGATTAAACCAGTCAAAATATTGCGTTTTATTATTTTAAAGTTTGACTATACACTTTACTTACACATTTACCTCACTTTATTTATAAAAGTGAAAATAATCGGACAAATAAATATGAAAGTTGCAATTTTATCAAGAAATAAAAACCTTTACTCAACTAAACGCTTAAAAGAAGCCGGCGAAGCAATGGGCCATGAAGTTGATGTTATTGACACTTTACATTGTTATATGGATATCACTAGCAGTAACTCTAAAGTACGTTATCACGGTAAAGAGTTACCTATGTACGATGCCATTATTCCACGTATTGGTGCTTCGGTTACCTTTTACGGTACTGCTGTTGCTCGCCAATTTGAAATGATGGGGACATTCAACATTAATGAATCTGTGGCGATCAGCCGCTCACGCGATAAATTGCGCTCATTACAGTTATTGTCTCGCAAAGGTATAGGTATGCCACGTACGGGTTTTGCTAGCAAGCCTGATAACGCGAAAGACTTAATTAAAAACGTTGGTGGCGCACCTGTTGTTATTAAACTATTAGAAGGTACTCAAGGTATTGGCGTAGTTTTGGCTGATACAGCAAAAGCTGCAGAAGCGATTATCGAAGCGTTTATGGGTTTAAAAGCCAACATTTTAGTACAAGAGTTTATTAAAGAAGCTGGTGGTGCTGATATTCGTTGTTTAGTTATTGGCGGTAAAGTTGTTGCTGCAATGAAACGCCAAGGCGCTGAAGGCGAGTTCCGTTCTAATTTGCATCGCGGTGGTAGTGCTGAAGTGGTTAAATTATCAAAAGCAGAGCGTGACACGGCAATTATGGCAGCAAAAGCAATGGGTCTAAATATGTGTGGTGTTGATTTATTACGCTCACAAAATGGCCCAATGGTAATGGAAGTTAACTCTTCACCAGGCTTAGAAGGCATTGAAAAAGCAACAGGTAAAAATGTTGCCGGTATGGTTTTTGAGTTTTTAGAGAAGAATGCTAAACCACACAGCAACAAAACTCGTGGTAAAGGATAATAGGCATGAAAGATATTTTAAAAATAGGTGAGTTTGAAATATTACCCGGCGAACAGCGCAAAATTGACTTGCCTGTAGCCAAGTTATATACCGATGCTAATGTATCATTACCTGTTCATATTATTCGAGCAAAAAAGCCGGGGCCAACAATTTTTATTAGCGCCGCGGTGCATGGCGATGAATTAAATGGTATTGAAATTATTCGTCGATTAATCAGCGAGAAAAAGTTTAAGATCACTCGAGGAACTGTAATAGCGGTGCCTATGGTAAATGTTTACGGTGTTGTAAACCAAAGCCGTTACATGCCTGATCGTCGTGACTTAAACCGTTGCTTTCCTGGTTCTGCAAAAGGTTCTTTAGCAGGTCGTGTAGCACATATTTTTCTTAATGAAATAGTAAAGCATTGTGATTACGGTATTGATCTACACACAGGTGCAATTCATCGCTCAAATTTACCGCAAATTCGTGCAGATTTGTCTTGTGAAGAAACAAAAGAATTAGCTTTAGTTTTTGGTGTACCGGTAGTGTTGAATTCAAACATTATTGATGGCTCATTAAGAGAAGCAGCTGTAAAACATAAAACTAAAGTACTACTTTACGAAGCCGGCGAAGCTCTGCGTTTTGATGAATTTTCAATTCGTGCAGGCATGAAAGGCATTACAAACGTTTTGAAACATTTAGGCATGCGTAAATCTTCAACATCGCGTAAAAAGGCAGTAGAACCCTTTGTTGCTAATAGTAGTCAATGGCTAAGAGCTAATGCCAGTGGTATTGTAAATCATCGTGTTAAGTTAGGTGACCAAATTAAAAAAGGCGATGTTTTAGCTGAAATTGGTAGCCCTTATGGTGATATTTTAGACGTAGTTAAAGCGAGTAGATCAGGCATATTAATTGGTCAACAGAATATACCTTTGGTACAAGAAGGCGAAGCTATGTTTCATGTTGCGTACTTTGAAGAAGATGATAAGCATATCTCTGCGCAAATAGAGAGTGTTCAAGACAACCTTCTTCCGCAAAGTAGTATGTAAAAAGGTAACCTAATATGACAACAAAACAGAAAGCCATCATTGGACGTTTAGAAACAATTTCGCTACCTGAGTTAGCAATATCAGACATACAGGTACGAGTAGACACCGGAGCGAAAACGTCTTCGCTCCACGTTGACAATATTGTTAAATTCAAAAAAAATGGCAAAATAATGGTCAAGTTTGACTTGCACCCTGATGTTTACAATGTAGAAGAAATTGTCTCTTGTGAGTCACCAATACATGATATCAGAAGGGTGAAATCTTCAAACGGTACCTCAGAACAACGTTATGTTATCTTAACGGAAGTGCAATTGGGTGATATTAATTGGTCAATTGAAATAACCTTAACTGACCGTTCAGACATGAGCTACTTAATGTTATTTGGTAGAGAAGCTATCGGTAAAAGGTTTCTGGTTGATCCATCAAAAGTATTTGTAAGTTCTTAACTTATTACAATTTATTGAGGTGTAAATATGACATTTGAAGAAATATTAGAGCACATAACTGCATTACTAACTTTCAATGTAATTAAAGTATCGGATCAACAAATTACATTGGGTGACATACTTTTTATTCCTTTGTTAATCATTACAGGTTTGTTATTAAGTAAGTGGCTAATTAAGTTAATTAGTAAGCGTCTAAGAAAGAAAAAAACCGATCCAAATGTCATTCATTTAGTCGAGCGAATTTTATTCGTTATAGCGATAGCGGTTATTATTATTAGCATACTCGATTTTATGAATGTGCCCATTGCTGCTTTTGCGTTTTTATCTGGCGCTATTGCGATTGGTTTTGGTTTTGGTGCCCAAAATATTATCAATAACTTTATCAGTGGTTGGATATTAATGTGGGAACGCCCTATTCGTATAGGTGATTTTTTAGAAGTTGAAGATACGAAGGGTTTAGTAGAAGAAATTAACACTCGCTCAACCCGCATTAAGCGTATTGATGGTGTTCATTTATTAATTCCTAATAGTAAACTTCTTGAAAATACGGTGGTGAATTGGACCTTAGTCGACCAATTTGTTCGATGTTCAGTCAGCGTTGGTGTTGCTTATGGCTCGCCTGCGAAAAAAGTAGCAGATTTAATTATGCAAGCCACTACTGAACAAGAGGAAGCACTTACCGATCCTAAACCTTTAGTTACTTTTGACGATTTTGGCGACAATGCATTAATGTTTCAAGTAACCTTTTGGATAAGTTCACGTGCAGAAACAGGTTTAAGAGTTGCAAAAAGTAATGTCAGATTTCGTTTAGAAGAGTTATTTGAACAAAACGATATTGTAGTAGCCTACCCTCAACGCGATATTCATATTGATGGTTCATTACAATTACTAAAAGCAGAACGAAAAACAGATTGATTTATTAATTCGACAAAAAATGCCCCTGTAACAAAAAACTGTTACAGGGGCATTTTTATATTGTGTTTGATTACAGATGTTGATTAGAACAGCCCTAATGCACTTGAACCTAGTAAAGGGAAATACGTATATTTAGCACTTAATTTTACTTTTCACTTTTACTTCTACTTCTACTTCTACTTTTAAAAAAATTCAACTAATTAAACACTCTTATCACTTGATATCAATTAGTTAGCATTTAATTGCACAGCTATTTTAAAGCATCACTCGCCCGATTTTTTATTGTCGAACCACAGCTTCATAAAATCAGCTGTTAGTTTTTGTTCTATACCTAAGGCCTTTTCTGTTGGGCAAAAAATAGAAAACTCGATTTGAGTATCACCCAGATCAGACGTTGATATTTGAATATGAGGCTCTGGTCCTGCAATTTTAATATCTAATCTATTTTCTATTAATTGATTATACCTAACCGCAACTTCTTTAAACTCAATACAATACATATTGGCTTTTTCATGCAAGGTATCAATAAACACAAATGGGTTAACACTGTCATCGCGCACTATTGTAAAATGATGCATAGCATAGCGTTTTAAAAAGTTTAAGTTCTTAATAACCGTAGTAATTAACTGGCTGTTAGGTACATACAAAGTTTTACCTGTATATTGGTAATCATGTTTATTTACCTCTAGTAGGGTTAGTTTTGCCCAGTCATTTGAATGGACTTCGCCATAATGCTTACCAACCTGCACCCAATCCCCAATACGAAATGGTCGGCTTGTTAAAATATAAACAAAGCCAATGAAGCATTGAATAAACTCTCTCGTTGCCAACACAATTGCGACAATAAACGCGGCGATTGAAAAAGCAAATTTTTGTATTTCAACTGACCAAAGATTAAAAATAAAAATAATGACTAATAAAGTAAATACATTATTAACCATGTTAATTTTTAATCTTTTGCTCTTTTTAGATTTTCTTTTTATTACCTTGATTGTTAGCGCCTTAAAGCTATAAAAGGCGATAATAAACAATAGTGTAAGAATAAATTTATACTCAAGTAAAAATTTAACAACTGTATCAATGTAAAAAATAATAATAACCTTATGTTAGTTTGGCTGATATTAACTTTGGTATCGAAATACCGATTAGTTCAGTTAAGCCCATTTCTACTCTTCAAGCACTTTTTGATTAATTTTTTGTAAGTGGGATAAAGTTCCTTCAACACCTAATTTAGTAAAGCTGGCATTTATTTCTGCTTGCTTTGTTTGCAATAAACTTATGCCTTCAACTTCAATATCAAAAAAAAGCCAATTACTATCATTTGACAACATAAGTTTAACCACGGCTTTATTGGTTTTGCTCTTGCCTACAATAGTAATATCTACCATGGCCATTTTACCGCTTTTAGACAGTGTACTTTGGCCAATATTTATCACTTCATTATTATAAGCAGTTAAAAGATTACTATAGGTATTAATAAGTTGAAGAGTTAACTCTGAAACAAAAGCGGCTTTCAATTCATCTGGCACTTTAGCCATATTTTTATTGAGTACTTTGTAGGTAAAATAGCGTGTATCAACCTCAGGCAATAAATATTGACTTAAAACACCTCTGATATTGGCCTTAGTTAAAGTGCCTGTTGTTTTAAGTTTAATTAACGATGACTCAATAGCAGTAAAAACACTTTTAACTTTAACTTTCGCATTGTCTTCTGATGCAAAAACCGTTGCTGAAATTAATAATACCATCGTAATTATGACAACACTCAGTAAATTGGTGTTGAACGCCTTTTTGGTTTTCATTTTTGTGCTCAATTAATAAAATATAGTGATAATTATAATGATTAGTTTCAAGCTAGCAAACGCTTTAATTTATTTAAGTTAATCAAATTAATTCATTAATCATCGTGAGATAAATAATTTTACTGTTTATTTCAATCTGAAAAATATTCACAATAAAGTATTGGGTATCTTGCCTTACATTATTTAGCTATTTTAACGGCCATGCTCATGATAAATTTATAAATTTTTTAACCGGTTTGATCCTTGTTTCTTATGTGTTCGTATATTACGTTTAAGTAAATTAAAATAAAACAAGTACATTACCTGTACATTTTTCAAACGAAAAAAACACAATTAGTACTCTTAAACTACAATTAGAATCAAAACCTTAGGAAAAATAATATTTTTATATTATCTTAATGATATAGTTAGTTTAATTACCATTAAAAACCATCGCGGCCTGTTTATGTTTTTTATCAGGAGTAGATTGATTTATTAAATGTTTAACCACTACCTTTAGAGATTTTTAATGAACAATGAAACAACTGAAGCCACACATGCCGACATTGAACGACAAAAGTTAATTGATTCTAGCCGTTTTCATGGTGTTCATTGGCTAATCTTAGCGCTTTCATCAATATTAACCGTTGGTGCATGGTACATTGCATCAGAACAAGTTAATAAAAGAATATCTGAACGTTTTGAACGCGAATCTTTGCAAGTTGTTGAGCTTGTTAAGGAAAGAATGCAATTATACGAACACGCATTGTGGGGTGCGGTTGCATATATAGATGCCAGCGACGATGAAATAAATAATCAACAATGGCAGAACTATGCGAACAGTTTACGCATTGATAAAACCTACCCTGGTATTAATGGTTTAGGTATTATTTATAATATAACCAAAGAACAAAGATTAAGTTTTATAGAAAAACATAAAAAAGATCGCCCTGACTTTATCGTACACCCATCACATAATACCTCTGAACTTTGGCCTATTACTTTTATAGAGCCTCTGGTATCTAACAAGCAAGCTGTTGGACTTGATGTGGCGTTTGAAGGTAACAGGTATCTTGGCGTTAAAAAAGCAAGAGACACTGGCATTGCCCAGTTAACTGGCCCTATTACGTTAGTACAAGATGCTAAAAAAACGCCTGGTTTTCTTTTTTACGCACCCTTTTATAAAAAAGGTATGAGTCATAATACAGTGAGTGAACGCCAAGCTGCGATCGAAGGTGTAGCTTATGCCCCTTTTATTATGTCGAAGCTTATCTCTGGAACACTTGCAGTAGATCGACGCCATGTAAGTTTGAAAATTACCGATGCTGGCCAATCTCTCTATAGCGATATGAATAACACTCTGGCTGACAGAATTGACCCCCAACCACTATTTACTAAAATAATCGATGTAGATTTTTATGGTAGAATATGGCACGTAACCATTAACTCAAACTTAAATTTTCGACATGCTTCGGGCGCTAATCAGCCCTACTTTATCTTGGCTGGTGGTGTTGTTATTGATCTTTTATTACTCGCGCTATTTATTGTGCTGTCAAGATCTAACAAACAAGCGCTTATCTATGCTGACGAAATCACACGTGAATTAAAAATTAAAACAACCCGATTACTCAAGTCAAATCAAGATCTTGAACAATTTGCCTATGTAGCTTCTCACGACTTAAAATCACCATTAAACGCCATGAGAAAACTAGTCAGCTGGATAAGCGAGGATTGTGAAAGCATATTACCTGATAGCTCTAAAGAACATTTAAAGTTGTTGAATAATCGCAGTGAACGGATGAATAAATTATTAGACGATTTACTCGACTATGCTCGAATTGGTCGACACGAATTCAAGGCTACCCCCCTAGATTTACAATCAATCTCGAATGATATATTTAATTTATTAGATCACCCTGAAACTTTTAAACTTTCCGTTGAGAAGCAAGTTTTGCTGTTACCTAGAACACCAATAGAAGTCGTATTTCGTAATTTAATTTCAAATGCAATTAAACATCACGACAAACCTGATGGCCATATTCAAATACACTATGAAGCGGTGGACGATATGCATAAAATTAGTGTTCAAGACGACGGGCCAGGTATTCCTCGCGAACTGTTTGATAAAGCCGTTGAAATGTTTCAAACCCTACGCCCACGAGATAAAGTAGAAGGCAGCGGCATGGGGCTATCTTTATCGAAGAAAACTGTAGAGCATTACGGTGGTAGTTTAACCATAGAATCTGATGGTGTACGTGGCACTACCATAATTATTTTATGGCCAATTACATCAGAAATTAAAAATTAATTGCAAGGTAAGTGAACAAGATGAGTGAAAAGCAAAAGGAAGTAACACTACTTCTCATTGAAGATGATGACATTGATGCAATGTCAATAACTCGCGCTTTTAAAAAAATGTATATAAGCAATAAAATTATTAGAGCTAACGACGGACTTGAAGGCCTAGAGCTTTTAAGAAGTGGTGCTGTACCTTCACCCTATATTATTTTACTCGATTTACAAATGCCCCGACTCAATGGCATAGAGTTCTTAGAAGAAATAAGAGAAGATCCCAAACTTGCACAAAGTACGGTATTTGTATTAACCACCTCTAAATCCGATGAAGACATAACAGCAAGTTATAAAAAAAATATTGCAGGCTATTTTATTAAAGAGCAAGTGGGTGAAGGCTTTTTAGATATAGTAAAAATGCTTAAAGGTTACTGGAAAATAGTACACTTCCCGGAAAATTAAGTTTAAACGTTACATAAAAGGCATTAACAAGGAATTTAACACGTGAATATTTTGATAGTTGATGATGATATTGTTGATAGAGAGAGTATCAAACGCACATTAAATCAATCAACTAGCCATTTTAATTTTGTTGAAACCGAATCAGTAGACCAGGCATTAATTGTACTCTCGGAGCATACGTTTGATGTCATTTTGCTTGATTATCGCATGCCTAAACGCGATGGTATCGAACTTTTATTAGAGCTGCGTAATGTGTCGTCAGACATAAATGTTGCTGTAATAATGTTAAGTAACTCTGAAGAAACTGAATTAGCCTTAGAATGTGTTAAAGCAGGCGCTCAAGATTTTCTTTTGAAAAATGAAGTTTCAACCTCCAGATTAAAGCGCGCAATCGTTCAAGCACAAGCACGATTCGAATTAGAAAAAAAGCTGCACATTAGTTATCAAGAAACAAAAAAATTAGCCGAACATGACACATTAACAGGCTTGTATAACCGCTATTCATTTGAAGAAGCATTACAATTAAATATATTACAAAAAGCTCGAGATAATACTAAGTTAGCCTTGACACTTTTTGATTTAGATAACTTCAAATTTATTAACGACAATTACGGCCATCATGTTGGTGATGAAATATTAATACAAGTATCTCAAAGAGTTAGTGATTGTTTGCGAGGAAATGAAGTTTTTGCACGTTTAGGTGGCGACGAATTTGCAATTATTTTAAGTAACTTGCAAACCATTGATAACGCCACTCGGGTAACTAAAAGAATTCTCAACAGTCTTGACGAGCCCTTTAACATTTCAGGGGTCGTAATAAATATGACCGCGAGTATCGGCATCGCTATTTATCCCGATAGTACCTTGAATGCTAATGAATTACTTAAACATGCAGACATTGCAATGTATCGCTCTAAAAAGCTGGGTAGAAATCAGATTTGTTATTTTGAAGATGAAATGCAAGAGCAGTTTCTTCAACGTTATCAAGTAGAAGCTAATTTAATTGGCGCAGTTGTACGCAATGAGTTTGTCTTGCACTATCAACCTATATTTGAAACCGCAACATCAAATATTACGGGTTTTGAGGCCCTAATAAGATGGGAATTTCAAGACGAACTACTTTACCCTGACGACTTTATAACTATTGCAGAATGTTCTCGTGTCATTATTGACATTGGACGTTGGGTTATTGAACAAGCAATATATCAATTATCAATTTGGAATTTACGCGAAAGAAAAAACTATATAATAGCGATAAACTTATCTAGCGTGCAATTATCAGATAGAAATTTAGTGCAATTTATCAAAGATGCCCTAAGAAAGTACCATGTAAACCCAAAACTTATTGAGTTTGAACTTACCGAAACTACCTTGCTTGAAAACAGCAAACAAGCGATTACAACTTTAGAGTCTATTAGCGAGTTGGGCTGTAGTATCGCGCTAGATGATTTTGGTAGTGGGTTTTCCTCCGTTTCGCATTTACAAAACTTTCCAATTAGTACAGTGAAAATTGATAAGTCATTAATCATGGCTGCTAGAGAGGAAAAAACACAGGCATTAATTAAAGGCCTAGCTGCAATGCTTCATTCTTTAACGCTCAATATCGTAGCAGAAGGTATAGAGAACGAACAAGCTCTACAGCTTTGTCAGCAACTTAATATTCACCGGGCACAAGGTTACTATTTTTCAAAACCGTTAGATGTTAAAGGTATCGAACAACATTATTTTAAGTCTACAGCTTAACCAATAACTGATTAGGTTTTGTTGCTGCAACATTAAGTGACTTTATATTTGCATTAAGTGTTATAAAATCATAATCTGAACGTAAGCTAAAATCACATATAAACTATGCTAAGCAATTGATTTAATGTTCCAATAAGTATAAAGAAATTACTTATTTAAACTTCAATAAATAGTTATTTAAAGGAAATTATGAAAAATCGCTTTTTGAAAACTTCGGCATTGGCACTTTCTTTATTTACACTAAGCGCGCAATCATTTGCCGACTCATATTTGGTGCTTGATCAACAAGGTTTACCGGTTAAAAATGCTGTTTTAGAATTTATTAATCCGACACCAAAGCCAATATCAAAGCCAGGTGCTAAGCCTAATACGTTAATTATGGATCAGGTTGATAAACTCTTTAAGCCGGATGTTTTAGTTGTTCAACAAGGTGACTTTGTTGACTTCCCTAATAGCGATAATATTAGACATCATGTTTATTCATTCTCTTCAGTAAACCCCTTCGAATTAAAACTATACTCTGGTCGCCCTGAAGCACCATTACAATTTAACAAAGCTGGTGTAGCCGTTTTAGGCTGTAACATTCATGACTCTATGGTTGGCTATATCTACATTGCGGCTTCAAAATACGTACTAATGACCGATGAGCAAGGTAAAGCGACTTTAGAAGATGGTATTAAATACGAAAGTGTTAATGTTTGGCATTCTAGCTCAGTAACCAGTGTAAAAAATATTGCGTACGATAACTTATCTAGAAAAACAAACAGTACCGACTCGTTTGTAATTAACCTAGTTGTGGAGTTACCTGAGCCTCGTAATACATTCCAAACAATATTTAAGCCCAATAATGGCGAGTAAAGCTTCTCTACGCCAACAAATTACGCTATTAGGCGTGTCACTTGTTATCTTAACGGTAACAAGTTTACTGGCTGTTTTTATTTGGAAATCTATTTCCGCTCACAGCGAACAAATAGATCAAAGAACAACCAGCGCTGAAAATGTTCTTATAGAGTATTTAAAAGCGAAAGAAGAGTTACTTTTTACTGCATCAAAAGTATTAACAGCAGACTTTGGTTTTAAGCAAGCCGTAGCCACGCGAGATAAGGCAACCATTTCAAGTGTGTTAGAAAACCACAGCTCCCGAATTAATGCGAGTTTGATGATATTAAGTGATTTAAACGGCAGCATTATTTCATCTAGCAATCGTCAAATTAACCTTGATTCTACTATTATAGAAAATTTAACCACAACTAAACAAAATTTAAATAAAACACAATTAATGTTGCTTGATAATAAACTCTATCAACTCATAATTTTGCCTGTACAGGCACCAAGAACCATAGCTTATTCCATTATTGGTTTTCAAATAGATCAAGCTTTTGTTAACGAATTAAAGAGGCTTATGGCCATTGAGGTAAGTTTTCTCTATCAAGACGAACTTATTATTTCAACATTACAGCATCCTGACTCAGCTCATAGTAAACATTTTAAAGAAACCGATAAAAGCTGGTTATTTTTTGAAAGAAAAATTTACGAGAATAAACTCATTGTGTTTACGAATACTCAAGGAAGTGAATATATTGCCCAACTTTCTGTTGATTTAACGCCAAGCTATAATGAGCTCGATAAGTTGGTACTGATTACATTATTAATATCACTATTAATTATTAGCATTACAGCCATCGCTTGTAGTTTTATTGCTCGAAACCTTACTAAACCGTTATATCAGTTAACACGTTTAACACGTAAGTTTTCTCAAGGTAATTATGAGCACAAAGAAATGCTTTCTCAGGGCAGTTTAGAAGTTACCCACGTGTATAACAGCTTTATTAAAATGGGCCAAAAAATAGAACAACGTGAAAGTGAAATTAATTATCAAGCTAAACATGATGTTTTAACCGATGTTTATAATCGTTCAACATTACTTGATTTACTTGCAAAACAAATTGCCGGTCATGATAACTCTACCTATTCATCTTTGGTGGTTATGGTAATAAATGTTCGACATTTTAAGCGTATAAATGACAGTTTAGGCTCTGGTATTGGCGATGGCGCACTTAAGGCTATTGCTCAGCGCACTAAAAGTATTTACCCCGATAAGACATTAATGGTCGGTCGTTTTTCTGGCACTGAGTTTTGTTTGGTCATTAAACTAGCTCATGACGATAGCTATGAAGATTTAGTTGAGCACTTTTTAACTCAGTTACGTGCACCGTTACAAGTTAACAACTTGTGGTTAAATTTAAATTATCGTATTGGTACCTGTTCTTTCCCGGAACAAAGCAGTAATGCGAAAGAGGTTGTTAGAAGAACAGCAATAGCCTTGGAAGCTGCAAGATCAGAAAACACTTCTATTAGGGCTTATAAAGAAGGTGAAGATGAAGCTTACCTAGAAAGGTTGAATTTACTTGAAGAACTTAGGGAGACAATGAAACGTGATAGCGATGAGTTGTTTATGGTCTATCAACCTAAGTTAAATTTAGAAAACGGTAAAATAGAAAAAGTAGAGTCATTAATTCGTTGGATAAAGTCTGACGGCCAGTTTGTTTCGCCTGAACTGTTTATTCATTTAGCCGAGCAATCAGGACTTATTATAAAACTCACCCATTGGGTTATTAATACTGTGCTTAAGCAACAACAAGCCTGGCTTGCAAACAATATAAGGTTGAAAGTAGCAATTAATATATCAGCACAAGATATTTCTCATCCAGACTTTATCGATTATGTGTTCGAAAAAATTTCGCAATATAATATTGACCCTGACCTAATCACATTAGAAATAACAGAGCGTGATATTATGACTAATGAAGATTTAGTGGTCAGTAGACTTAAGCATTTAAAAAAAACCGGTATACAAATCTCTGTTGATGATTACGGTATAGGTCAATCTTCATTAGGTAAATTAAAACAATTACCTATTGATGAATTAAAAATTGATAAGGCATTTATACTTGAACTCGATACATCAGAAAAAGATCAATTTATTGTAAAGTCTACTATCGAGTTAAGTCATCAACTCGGCTTAAGTGTAGTAGCAGAAGGTGTTGAAAATAAAGCCTCTTTAGATATGCTTAAAACCATGAAATGTAATCACATTCAGGGTTACTTTCTTTCGCGGCCAGTTAAATCTGCAGACTTACTTCTATGGTTAAATGATTATGAATAAATTTACCTCAATATTTTACGCATGTTTTTTTACAGTTTTCTCGGTTAATTGTTTAGCTGAAGGAAAAATTCTTGCCACACCGGGAGTGTTTCAAATTGAAGGCTCGGGCGGTGGCGGTATTGTACCTTGGGCACAATTAGCCGGTTATGCTACTGAAGAAAGTATCTCAGCAAGTGCCGCTTGTAGTCGGGTAACGGTTAAAGATTTCTCTTTAGATAGTTGTGGTGTTCAAGCAAATTTTTATGACAGAATTGAATTGTCTTATGCCAAGCAAACCTTTGAGGTTAATCCTCTTAAACTAGACTTAAAACAAACTATTATTGGTGCGAAAATTAATTTATTTGGTGATTTGGTGTATACCTCAATGCCGCAAATTAGCCTAGGCATTCAATCAAAAAGTTTAAAAACAAGCGATGTTGCTTTTGCACTTGGCGCAGAAAAAGATTCTGGTACTGATGTATATATTGCCGCCAGCAAGTTGCATTTAGGTTTTATTAACGGCTATAACTGGTTGTGGAACATTACTGCAAGGCACACTAAAGCTAACCAAATAGGTTTGCTAGGCTTTGGCGGTGCTAATGAAAAAGCTAAGATTCAATTAGAAGCATCAACGGCAATTTTATTAGATAGACATTTAGCAATCGGGGTTGAATATAGGCAAAAGCCCGATAACTTAGGTTTAGGTGAAAACCATTGGAAAGATATTTTTGTTGCCTGGTTTCCAAATAAACATTTGAGCGTTACTTTAGCTTATGTTGACTTGGGAAGTATAGCCGCCATTGACAAACAAACTGGCTGGTATTTATCGACTATGTGGTATCTATAATGAAGCGTAAAATAAATAATAAAATCAAAGCTGATGTGGAAATGGGCATGCGAAAAGTAACTCAATATCTCATGTTACTGATATTACTCGGCTGTGCCGCATGCGCGTCACCTGAAAGTAGTAAAAATAATAGTAGCAATGCCAGTCTCTATCAAAAAATAGGCCAAAAGCCTGCTATTGATAACATTATCAATAATTTAGTAAATATCATAGGACAAGATAATGTTGTTTTTTCACACTTTGCTCAAAGTAATGTAACTCATTTTAAAGAAAAATTGTCGATATATTTATGTAACATAACAGACGGGCCATGCAAGTATAATGGCGATACTATGCAAGATATACATAAAGGCATGCATATCGATACTAACCAATTTAATCACTTTGTAGAGTTGTTTATCGCCGCAATGGAAGCATCAAATATTAGTTACCCAATACAAAACCAATTATTAGCAAGGCTCGCCCCGCTCAGGGAAAGCATCATAAAGATGTAAAGTGAGTCATACCAACTGAAATAAATAATCGATCATTTCTCGCTTAAAATTGGTCAGTAACTTATTACATTTGGTATTAGATATAGTGCTTTAGAATGTCATTCAATTTATCGCTAGCTTGGGTTAGCTCATGCTATCTGGCCTAACGCCAAACACAAGCTAGCGAATCAACGAATAATTCTATTATCCATCACTAACAGTATCTAGCTGACATTTTTAAATTTTTTGCTCATCATCATTCTTTTCAGCAGCATTGTTTTCAGCAACATGAGTATTTAAAGGCTTATTATCACCACTCACCATAGTCGATAATGGAAATGGTGCTGTTGCGGCTCCTGCATATAAGCTCACATGCGGAAATGGAATTTCAATGCCTTGTTGATCAAAGGCAATTTTAATCTCGGTATACATACTGTTTTTCAATGCTAGAAAGTTCTCTCGCCTCGACCAAACTGAAAATTGAATATCAATTGACGAGCTACCAAAGCCGGTTAAGATAAAAACAGGCGCTGGCTCTTCAAGGCAAATTAAATTTTTTGACGCTATATCAATTAATATTTTACGTACTTTCTCTATATCTTCTTTATAAGCAATACCAATTTTTAAATCAGCTCGACGTATTGGGTATTTGGTTAAGGTTGTTACCGCGCTTTTGATCATGCTTTCATTTGGAATACGAACAAACAAATTGTCAAAGGTACGTAACTTAACGGACAGTAAATCGATCGAAATGACCTCTCCGGTGATGTCATTTACTTTAATGACATCAGTAATAGAAAATGGGCGCTCGATCATCAAAAATAAGCCACTAATAAGATTAGAAGCCGAGGTTTGAGAAGCAAAACCAAGTGCCACAGTAAAAATACCTGCCGCGCCTAATAAAATACTAAGATCAATACCAATATTATCTAATGCTGAAACAGTCACTAAGACTAAAATGCTATAAAAAATCGACCTTTTTAAAAATAACTGCCCATGTGCGGTCATTTTATGTTTTGCTACTCTAACCACGGCTGAACTGATTAATCTTGCAATTATAAAACCTATAATAAACAGCAAAAGCGCCTTACATAGGGCAAATAATGGTGAGGCTTTAAGAAGTTCAATAAACGCTATAATATCATTCACAATATTTCTCTTTATTAAGCAAATAAACTACTAATACTTCGTATTAATATACTTTTGTCACTCGCTACTCTTGGACTGCTAACCAAAATTGACGATACCGCCTCAATTGGTGCATGTTTATCTAGGTGTAACTCAACATTATCTATATGACTACCACGATGTACCGATATTCCAGTTGTCCAGAGCTGATTTTCTTCATCGGCATATAAGTGTAATAAGGTAACGGGGACGTTAATACGCTCTATAGTTAACGATTCACTATGATTGTTAATAACGCTAATAGGTGTGATCGCTCTATGCGCCCTTTTATCTATATTTGAGAGCTGAATACGCGCCGCTGTATATTTTGCATAGCAAATTTGCCCTACTCGGGTTGACGGGCCAAACCATGAATCTGATGGTCGCCAAAAAGGTAAATCTAGCAGTTTTTCACCTTTAGGTAATAGCTTAGCCGAAAACCAAACAGGTGTACTTACATACAAACGCGCTTTTTCGCCAGCAAGTAACGTTAACGGTGTATCGGGCCTAGCCACAACAGAGCGATCGGCAAGTAAAGGTAAAACTTGTACCTTTTCTGAAGTGTTCTGTTGTAAATACCGACCAAATTTAGCTTGCTCAAAGCAACAGTTTTCTTCCAACTCACCAAAAAACATAGCTTCGTCATTTTCAATATCTGATTCTAAATTCCAGCTATTCCACTCGTTTTCAAACCGTTGTAATACTATTGACCTTTCACCCAGTCGCCAACAACGTTGTTGTTTGAGGCTGAATGAAAATTCCCCCCACCAAGCATTATCTGCCATTTTACACTTCTCTACTTTAAAGTTTTGTTAGTTTACTGACACTTATAGTGCCTGGAAACGAGGATTATTAACGAACTAGGTAAAAACACGACTTTCAATATCACAGACGTTAATAATTTAGCCCTGAGAATAAATTTAGTGGTTATAACAATCGCTTTCTATATTGATAGATTATGCTATCTTAAGTCACTTGTGTATATACCCAACACCGCTTATTAACTGGCCTTTATCGCTATTAATCTTTTATTTCTTCAAAGGAAAATTTCATGACAACTTTGCATATTGTTTTGTCAGACTTAGAAATTACTCACGCAACGCTTTCGAAAGTAACTGCGCTTCAGAATAAACTTTCAGCAAATGTTGTTTGGTATTTACATCATCATCAAAAGTTATTTGATCGACGTTATTTTACAGATGAGCTTGCTAATATCTCTAGCGGTATACAAGCAAGCCATGATGATAAAGTTCAACAAATAAAACTGAAAATCAGAAAGCACTTCCCCACCAGTAGTATTTATCACTGTAGAGAAAAGTATTGGTCAAAAGAGGTTAAAAGCAACTCACATAAACTTGACCCAATCGTTATTATTCGCTCTAAATCTGGCCTTACGTCTGCTGATAATCAACATATCAGTAAAAATAAAAGTACCGTATTTATCATCAATCAAGAAAGATGGTTTTCAGACGGAAAAGCCCTTGGTGCCATTGACCCTTTTCATGAAGATGATGAAGAAAACAAGTCTGATATTAAAGTGGTTGATTTTATGCGACGTTGGAATACGCCGGCAGAACAAGATGCCCCTTACCTGCTGCATGTTATTCATATACCCCCATTAGCGATCGAATACGAAAGACAAATAGAAGCATTGCATAAAGAGCAAATATATAGTTTTGCTAAAACAATAAACTGCCCAAAGAGTTCATTAACATTTGTTAGAGGCACCCCTGAAGATGCACTGTTAGCTTATGCAGACGAAAACAAGGTCGATTTAATCGTATTGGGTTGTAGAGAGCATAGTTTGTTTGATAAATGGCTTAATGGTTCAACTATATCAGCTTTACTTAGCCACCAAACCTGTGATTTAGTATTAATTAATACTCCGTAAATATATTGCTTTTGTGTCTAACGATTAATTTTGCATGCATTAGATTGCGCAATTAACGTTAGACTTTTTGACTTTATAAGATGCTTGTTTGGCTTATTGCTAGGTATTTAGTTTGGTATCTTCCCAGTTAATCATTATGTTATTTTTATCTATTCACAATAAAAAATAAATCGCCAAAGCCCCATAATAAGGTACCAGTTATAAGCAATGAAACTTCAAGAATACCAAGCTGCAACCGAACGGCTTGAAGTATTTTTTCCGTTTTTTCTTCGAAGTCATCTTCAATACTTTGTATTTCGCTTTCCATATTCTCACTTGATACTTTCAATCTTCGTAACTTCCTTTTAGCACGCGCAAGTGTAATTCGATGTTGAAAATTAAGTCGACCAATTAAAACCCTTTCTTGTATTATGCCGCCTAACCCTGACCAAACACCCAACACAGCAATCAAACAACCACTGCGAGTAAGCCATTCAAGTCCGGCATATTCTATAATAGAAAGGTATACGCCAAGCACTACAAGTAAAATGGCTAATAACCAACTGATTAAAGGGTGGCGTTTGGAAATACTCACCGTTGCTGTTAAAACTTCTGAAGTAGACTCATCTAATTTTGTTATACCTTCGGACATAAATACCTTATTTTTTATTTAGTTATTCTTGCTCTTTTGGATCTTTGTTATCTTTTTGAGTACTTTTATCTTTTGTTGAAGAAAACTGTTTTTTGTAGTTAATATTAGCACTTATTTCTTCTCCACTTATCGCTTCAAAAGAGATATTTGGCGAGAGCTTGTACTCTATACTCCAACCGGCTTGTACGCCACTTTCAGCGTCGATATTTGTACCATAGCCAACATTCAAACGATCATTGATTTTAGCCGCAATATCAACACGCGTGCCATTGCCATTAGTGCCACTTTTGCTGGTAAAGGCGATATCTTTCAAGCCAAGCTTGCTGCCTATTTTTTGTACTAGTTTATTTGCACTATCTACACCTAAACTGATGGCCGCACTTGTTAAGGCATTGCCTTCTTGCTGTGATAAAGAATCTAAATTTCTGCCTGTGATCAATAACGATAAAACATTTTCTTCCGCCATTGTTGGCTCTGAAAACAATGTTAAACGCGGCTTTTGTATTGTACCGTCAGCAATTATACCCACTTTAATGTCGTCAACCATTCGAATAGCACGAAACTGAATGCTCGGATTTGCAGCTGTCCCTAAAAATAACAGTTGTCCTTGCTCTATGGTTAACGTTTGTTTGTAAGCTTCAAATTTACCATCTTTTAAATCTAAGCGGCCATTGAGTGTTAATGCTTGCCCGGTTTTTAACGTTGAAGACAATTTACCTTGTATTTCACTTGATAAGCCAAAACCGCTGACTTTAACATTATCGCCAGCAGATAAAGTCAGCGATATATCATAGTCGAACGGTGAATCTTTCGTTATTTGCTCTTTTTCATCAATAATAATTTGGTCTTCTGAAACACTGATGGCAGGTTTTGGTAAAGAAGCTACTTTGATATCTGCTTGATCAACCACCAAGTTACCGGTAACACTTAAGTGATTATTCAAATACTTGGCTGATAATTGAGGCGATACAATTAATTTATTCTCATTATTATTAACTAGCGTAACTTGTTGCCCTTCAATGCTTAAATTAGCTTTCATCGGCGTAGATAATTTAGCATCACCTGCAATGATGAGCGAACCCTGAGGATTTTGTAATTCACCTATCAATATAATACTGTCCTGCTGGCTCGTTATTTTAATATTGCTGTTACGAATGTCTAAGCCATACTCATCAATAATTAAATGCTTTATAGCAAGCGCTCCTGAACCTTCAATTACCGGTATTTGTAGAGTTCCTGCTACGGTAAAATTTTGTTCTAAATTAAGGTCAATTTTATCTAAACCTTTTTGCCATTGCTTGAGCCAGCCAAACTCTTTCATGTTGAGTGCTAAGTCACCATTTATCTTGGCAGAATCTATTAATGGCCAATCACTATTTAATTTAGCTTTAATTTCATCATCGCCAGGTAAACGAATATGTAATTGTGAATTAAGCTTATTTTGCTGCCACTGGCCTTGCAGTTTAAACTTAGACACCGTGATTAAGTGTTTGGAGAATTGGCTATCAGCTTTGATTTTGCTATCTGGAATGTTTAATGCAATATCCGTTTGTTCCAGATCGTAATCAACCTTAAAATCAGGTGTTATTGTTAGCAAAACCTGCCCCTCGGGCATAACAACTTCCGTTTGCGATTGCGGCAAAATTATCTGTGTATTAATGCTGTTCCATTGAGTAACAAGTGCAATATCTTGCTTTTTCATTTTGGTATTAATGGTAAAGTTATCTGCTTGTACTTGTGCTTGTGCTGACTGCCACTTAATGTTTGGTATGGTTATATCTGCAGCAATATTTTTAAGATTTTTTGCTTGCCCTGTAACTGACAAAGTACCATTAACCGTACCTTCAAGATTTTGTAATGTTTGATTAGAGCTGGTAAGTAATATTGATTGCCAAGCTTTAATTTGCTTAAAAACTGGCGACATTTTCCATTGCTCGAAGAATAAATTGGCCGACCATTGCTGGGCGCTATTTTCGGCATTAATACACATTTTACCGTCACCACTGAGGCATAAATTTTTAATCCGTTGTTTATCTTTGCTTAACTGTAATTGTTCGGTGGCGATTAAAAGTTTCTCTTGCTGATTTATAGCTTGAAATTCGAGCTGATTAATCTGCCAAACGGCGTTCGAAAAATCACTATCAAGGTTTAAGTTTTGGCTATTGTTTTGTAAAAGTTCACCGTTAAAATTTAAATTTACCGCGGTATTTTCTGCTAAGTTAGCACTTAGTCGCATCAGGTGTTTTTCTGGTAAACCTGAGAAGTTTAATGAGGCAAGTTCAATAGTATTGTCATTAACCTTTAGTGAATCTGCTGTGAATTTGGCCAACCAATTTTTGCCAAAATCTAAGGACCACTCAATATTTTTACCGTCAAAATTTTCGACAGCCAGTTGCTCAACTTTACCTTTACTGGCAATAAGCCAGTTAGCATTTTGTTTTTTTATTTGCCAATCGGCTTTGATGTTAGCCACTTGTAGCATGTTATTTAGGTCTAATGAACGACCTTCAACTTTACCATTAAACCATAAGTTATTAGCGGTTGGATTATCAATACTTAACTCGCCCTGCACTTTCGCAGTCAATTCAGCTAATTTAATGTTATTACTCTTAAAAGTTAACAAGCCTTGATTAACGTTCATTTCAAGATTGGCAGATACTGGCCATGATGGCTTTTCGCTTACTTCTTGGTTATTAATTGCATCAGGAAAAACTTGCTGTAGTGATGCCGCTATTTGCGCGTCTTTAAGCTCACTTTTTATTGCCAGTTTAGCATTGGCGTTCGTGCTCCATTTAAGCACATCTTCAAGTTGCGTATTAACGGTAATGCTAATCGGCTCTAATGCTTGCCAAGTAGCTTTTGATTGCACATTAGCGTTAAATTTTGGCCAAGTTAGTGCGAAATCGCCCTTTATATAATCGATAGCAATATTTTCGTTAGATAATGCAACTTGCTGCTTCTCTGCCGTTATATTGCCATTTTTTAAAAATAGTCCTTGATCGTAATACCACTCGGCAGAAACTAACAACTGATTAGGTACTTTTAATTGTATGGCTAATGTTGACGAAGCAGTTAGGTGCCCTTTTGATTTTGCACTCGCTGAAAGTTTTGGTCCTTGTATATTGATAGCAAGTTGATGTTGCCATTTTTTTCGCATATCGATATTGCCCGCTACCGATACAAGGTGTTCGTCATAATTGAGAGCCAAGGCACCAACACTTGCTTTGCTACCCGCTAAGGCTATTTTTTTAATATTAAGCTGATTAACAACATATTGCGGTTGCTCAGAAGGCGATTGATTGTTGCTTTGGCTTATTTCAGCTGAATTTGCGCTATAAACAATTTTTGCAATACTAACTTGCTTAATGTTTACATCAATGGGAAATTCTACCGCATTAAGTACCGGTAAGTTTACATCAGACTTTGCTGTTTTTTCTTCAGTGGCGTTCATTACATCTAGGCGAGTAGTGCTGATGTTATCGCAAGTAAGGGCGCGATCAAGTAAATATAACCACTGACAATCTACAGCAATATCTTCAACTTGTATTTTTGTTTTTTCTGCTTGCCATTCGAGCTCAGTTAAATAAACTGTCGAGCTAAGTGTGCCACTAACCTTACCTATTTTCAGTGCTGGCGGATGAAATTGTGCTGTACGATTAACTAACCACTGTAAACCTGATTCTGTGGTATAGAACCAGGTTAGTGCCATTAACAATATACTAACGAGTAACGTTACTGCTAGGCTAAACCCTCTCAATATGGCTTTCTTGTTAAATTGCTTCATAGATCTGGGCCTATGGTGATATGAAAGCGCCATGCTTTATTGCCATCAAGTGCCTTAGCTATATCAAGTCGAATAGCACCTATCGGCGTTACCCATCTTAAACCTGTGCCAACTGACTTTTGTATCTCAAAGTCTTTCCAATCATTGAAGGCATTACCTTGGTCGGTAAATATTGCCCAACGAAAACTTTCATAAAACAAATAATCAACCTCTAACCCAGAGCTTAATATATGCTTACCCCCGATAGATACTTCATTATCTGTAGGAGATAGGCTTTGATGCTTATAACCTCTTACAGATACATCACCACCGGCAAAAAAACGATAAGTAGATGGCATTGAGCGATTAAAGTCTTCAGTATCCATTAATGTTGTGCCAACACGAGCGCGCAGCAATAACCGCCAATCATCATTTAATGACCAGATACGTTTTACCTTTTGATCGGTTTGTAAAAAGCTGATGTCAGGATCACTAAGTTGCTCGCTGCTAAAGCGCATAGTACTTTGCCAACGCCAACCTTCAACTGCCGTAAAGGGGTCGGTAACACTGTAATAAGTAAGCTGCCATGACGGTACGATATATTTTAAGCTTTGATTAACATCAGCCTCAGACTCTAATTTTTCTTGAGCCATAGCGACAGACCATTGACTTGTCCAGTGCGGATTAAGTTTATTGATGACTACTGACTCTAAAGTAAAAATTTTACTGCGACCAATTTCCTCGTCTTTTTCCTGATAACTTACTTGATTTATCCACTGGCTACTGGCCTTTTCTAATGGTATTTGATACTGAAATGCAGCATTAAAGTCAGCATCATCTAACTTGATTCTATTAAAGTCGATTGAAGCAACATATTGATGCGCTTTACTATTTACTCTTCTATTACGCCAACTAACACCTAATTTTCCTCCAGTGTCAGTGCCATAACCTAATAAGGTTTTGAGCTCATATTTTTCGGTATCGAGTATTGACAGATTAACATCAACAGTTTTGGTTACATGATCCACAGTTTGGTCAACAACCACAGACTTAAAAAAGCCTGAACGATTGAGTGCCTGCTGACTAGCGATAATATCTAACTGGTTATAGGCATCGCCTTGGTGAATGGTTGAATAACTATTAACCAAATCATGAGATAAAACGGTCCCTTCAATGGTAATATTTTTAATAGTATAACGAGCACCACAGTTAATCCCCCAATCAACATTCGCTTGTTGGTTAGCTATATCAACATTTAAAGCACTTTTGGTGAAGGTAGTATCTAATAAACCTAATTCTTGTGCTTGACGTTGTACCTTTGATTTAAACTGACTGTAATCACTATGATTTACAATTTTTCCTTTAATAAACGGGTGTTTGGTAATAAGCTGAGACATGACTTCATTTTCATTTTCGCACTTAAGCACAATACTACTGCTATGCCAAAGCACAGGTTGCTTAAGATCAATGGTTAAGGTTTTGCCTTTTTGATCTTCTATTAGGGTTAAAGCCGGTTGGTAATAGCCCAAAGCCTGCAATGCATTTCGTGCCTTATTTAAAATATAATTGTCTGATTGAGGAAACCCAAGTAAAGATAAAGGGATAATGTTTTCGTTACTACTTAAACTACGAAATATATTCGTTTTATAAGCGGTTTCAACACCAATAATATTGAGCGGCGTGCCTAGCTTATCAGCAGAGTCTGCAGACCATGCTTTTGTGGGTAGCACCAGAAAAAGTAAGGCTAACAAAGAATAAATAAGTTGGTTTTTGTATGGATAGTTCAGATATTTCAATATTTTTCCATGCTTAATTAACTGCTGATAACGAAAAACGGAGATAATTATGACGACTTTATCTCATGAGATCATTAATTAATTAACATTTAGCCCGAATCCAATAAATTCACGATGTAATAAAATAAAGTAGTTTACACTAACGTTAAAACAACACTTTTTCTATTTTGTTTTATCAATACTTTATAAATTTCAAGTAACAATATATTGTTTACATTTTCACTTAGTTTTATGTCATATCTTTAAAAGGTTAACAACTATGCATATGGACCCATTTTTACCTCAAGCGGTGGGCGCTATTTTCTTTATATTATTGTTGGGTTTTATCCTAAAATTTTTTCGTCAACCTCATGTGGTAGCTTACTTAATCGCTGGTATTTTTATTGGCCCATGGGGCTTTGGTTTAGTAACCGACACGGAAAGTATTTCACGTTTAGGCACTGCAGGCGTAGTGCTGCTACTATTTTTCGTTGGTATGGAAACCGATATTCATAAACTGGTACAAAACTGGAAATTAATAATTTTCGGAACGTTAATGCAAATTTTACTAAGTGTGGGTTGCGTATGGCTGTTAGGCCACTGGTTTGACTGGAGCTTAGCTAGAATAGTTTTAATAGGGTTTGTTATTAGTCTTAGTAGCACCGCAATTGTTATCAAATTATTACAAGATAATGGCATGCTTTCATCTCGCTTAGGACAAAGTGCACTTGGAATATTACTAGCTCAAGATTTAGCTATTATTCCCATGTTAATTATTATTGGCTTGCTTGGTGCCGGTAATATCGACAATGTACAATTGGTAAAACAAGGCGTTGGTACCCTATTCGCAATCGCACTGTTCGCCTTTGTTATCACTCGAAAACAAGTGCATTTACCGCTGTCAAAGTGGTTAAAGGGAGATCATGAATTACAGTTATTCGCTGCTTTAGGTGTTTGTTTTGGCTTAGCAATGATCACCGCTTGGTTTGAACTTTCAACCGCTTTGGGAGCATTTATTGGTGGTATGCTTGTCGGTGCAGCTAAAGAAACACTATGGGTACATCGCACTTTAGATTCATTTAGAGTGCTATTTGTTGCGCTGTTTTTTGTTTCGGTTGGTATGTTGCTAGACGTTAGCTTTTTAATTAGCCATTGGCAACAAACCGCAATGTTAGTTATGGCAGCATTAATTACTAACATATTTATCAATGCCATTATTTTAAAGCTGTCAAAATTTAGTTGGAAAGAAAGTCTTTATGCTGGCGTGTTGTTGTCTCAAATTGGTGAGTTTAGTTTTGTGCTTGCAGCCGTTGGTCATCAAGCAAGTATTATCAATGAATATGGCTACCAATTAGCCTTATGTGTTATATCGCTGTCATTACTCACAAGTCCAATTTGGATAAGCATGAGTAATAAATGGTTGAAATTCGATGACAATGCGACAAAAACTTCAGTTTAAATTATCACTTTCTGCGCTAAGAACGTTAGGAAAACATACCAACTTGATTGATTAGTGTTCTACTTTTTCATTTGAACCCTTAAAAGTGAACAACCAATTAATCAAGTTGGTAATATACTCAGTTGCTTAGTACATCTCCTTCGCAACCTTCAATCTATTGTTTTGTATTACTACTTGCTATAACCAGCGTTTTTTCTTGAATACAATAAGTAATACCACCGAAACCACTGCCATTACACCCAATAAAATGAAGTAACCATTATCGGCTTTTAGCTCAGGAATATACTCAAAGTTCATTCCATAAATACCGGCAAGAAATGTTAAAGGTACAAATAATGCTGTGATAACCGTTAATACTCGCATAGTTGCATTCAGTTGATGTGATGTTACTGACATATAACCATTAATTAAATCACCACAAATATCGTAATACATTTGCGACAAACTTTGCAGGCGATCTAAACGTTCACGTAAATCAGTAACGGTATGGGTTTCTTTATCGGTAATTAAGTCGGTATCATCGTCATCAACATAAGCCTTTAACGTTTCTCCCATGTTAACGTGATAATTGAACGTGCGCCTTATTTTAACCAGTTGTGATCTGTATGAAGTAATTTGCTTCATCATTTGGTCGTTACCACTTAATTGAAAATCATCTTCAATTTTCTCGAGTTCAGCTTCGAAACTAAACATCTCTTTAAGGTAGTAACCACAACTGCTATGGAAAAGCCTAAGTGCTAAATGAATAGGACTGCGCTTAAGATACTTTTCACCAGTTTCACTAAATAGCTCGTTAATCGCTAATGAGCTTTGAGGGTGTCGGGTTATTAAAACTCGCTTCCCAATGAATAAACTAATTTGTAAGTGATTGAATTTCAGGCTGTCATCGTTTGCAACCATACCGCGATATAGCATAAAAATATAATCTTTAAATAATTCGATTTTAGGCGGATGGCGATCGCGAAGTGCATCACTGATGGCTAAAGGGTGGCAATTAAAGTCTGTTAATATTTTTTGTTCTTCTTTTGCATCAACGTTGTCAAGATCAATCCATAACGTTGTATCGTTATTCTCTTGCCATTGACTTATCAACTCACTACTACCGATAACAGTTTTTTGTGTCGGTGAAATCAACATACATTTTATCATTATATACTCTCAATATGCCCTGCAAATAACAGGATAATTTGTTAACTCTATTCTTTGATTCTAAAAATACCTAAGAACAAGCAACAAAAGACAAAAAAACAGTAAAATAAACTTAGCTAATTTGTTATTAAAGCTAACTTATTTACGCCTGATTGTAATACAATTAGCTATAAATACGAATAAAATTAACATCATAATAGTTTAGCTATAAGTGTTATACCCGAACTTACACCATAAAGATCATATCCCGTTAGTAAAACGGTTTTAAGGATTCAACAATGTTAGAAAATACTATTGATAAATTATCCTTAGTTATCGACGACATTCTTATCGCAGAGCATGAACAAGACATAGCTCAAATTATGCTTGGCGCAAATGAAACGCTAGTGGCAGAGCAATTCGCGCTTTTAATCGAAGCTTTGCCACAAGACAAACGTTTAAGTGTATGGGCAACCTTTTCAGAAGATATTCAAAAAGATGCTTTTGTCGATATGGGACAAGGCACAAGAACAAGCTTAATTCAGGCTTTAAGTGATGATGAATGCTTCGAATTACTCGCGCAACTAGATGTTGATGATGTTATTGAGATTGCTGAAGAAATACCTAGCAGGTTATTGAAGTACGCGATAAAAAACTTAGACGACTCGCAACGTAAACTCTATCAACAAGCACAACAATATACCGTTGACGAAGTTGGTCATTGGTTAGATTATAACTATGTTCGTATTTCTGAAAAACTTAAAATAACCAGTGCTCAGTTATTATTACAAAAAGGCTTGTCGCCTTACACAGAGGATTTCTATGCCGTAAATAAAGAAGGTATTCTCACGGGTACTGTCGATATTAATAGCTTGATACAAAGTGATGGTGAAAATACTTTAAAAACCCTTTTTGCGCCTGAAACTATTCGCCTTAGTGCGAATGAGGAATTAACCTCGGCTGCAGAAGCAGTGATTTTATCCGGCAAAATGTCTCTACCAGTCGTTGATGAAAACGAACGTTTTCTTGGCCGCTTTACTGTAGAAACGGCTTACCAAGTAAAACAGGAAACGCAAACAGAGCAAATTAACAGTGCAGCGGGTTTAACAACCGATGAAGATTTATTTTCAAGTGTAAGAACGAGTGCGAAAAACCGTGGTATTTGGCTTGGTATTAATTTGCTGACCGCATTTTTAGCTTCATGGTTTATCGGCTTTTTTGAAGCTACACTGCAACAAGTTGTGGCTTTGGCGGTATTAATGCCAGTAGTTGCTTCAATGGGTGGCGTTTCTGGAAGTCAAACCTTAACCGTTATCGTGCGAGGTATGGCGTTAGGTCAAATAACAGAACAAAATAGAAAAGTGCTACTGCGCAAAGAATTAAAAGTGGGTGGACTAAATGGCATAATTTGGTCTGTTGTTATTGGTACTATTACCTATTTTTGGTTTAATAGCGCAGAACTAAGTTTAGTCATTGCTTTAGCAATTTTATTAAACTTATTAACAGCATCAGCGTCAGGCGTTGTTATTCCTGCCATATTAAACAAGTTAAATATTGACCCTGCCCTTTCTGGCTCGGTAATTTTAACCACAGTAACCGATATTGTTGGTTTTGTGGTATTTTTAGGATTAGGTAGCTTACTGCTACTATAAGAAAAGTAAACAGAGGATTTAAGTAATGCCCGTAGAAACTATTACCTGGATTGCCATTGTGTTTTGTATTTCACAATCGGCCATTTTTTCAGGATTAAATTTAGCCTTTTTCTCACTGAGCAGATTACAGCTAGAAGTAGAAGCAAATAAAGGCAATAAAGCTGCACAAGTTGTACTCAAGTTAAGAAATGATTCTAACTTTTTACTCGCCACTATTTTGTGGGGCAATGTTGGTATTAATGTATTACTAACTATGTTGTCAGACTCAGTATTAGCTGGCGTTGGTGCATTCTTATTTTCTACTATTGCCATTACGATTATTGGTGAGATAACGCCTCAGGCCTATTTTTCTCGTAATGCATTAAAAATGGGCAGTCTGTTAGCACCTGTTATTCGCTTCTATCAAATTATTCTTTACCCTGTAGCCCGCCCTAGTGCGTTAATTCTTGATGCTTGGCTAGGTAAAGAAGGTATTACCTACCTCGGGGAGAGTGAGTTAGGTAATATTATTAAAGAACATATTCGTGCTGAAGAAGCTGATTTAAACCATGTAGAAGGTATTGGCGCATTAAACTTTTTTGCGCTAGATGAAATTAAAGTAACTGAAGAAGGTGAAATAATAGACCCTAACTCTATTATTGCTTTACCAACGAAACTTGATTTACCTATATTACCTGATACTTATTCAGGCGCTGATGATCCTTTCTTAACGATGTTGAATCAATCAGGTTATAGTTGGGTTGTTATCACGAATCTAGAAGGCGCACCATTATTGGTTATTGATGCAGATGGTTTCTTACGAAGTGCGCTTTTTCAAGCAGAAAACTTTGACCCTTACAGCTTTTGCCACCGCCCAGTGGTAATTACAGACGAAACAACTTCATTAAATGAAGCAATTTTACAAATGAAAGTAAATACTTCTATTGATAAGAACTTTGATGGTGTTATTGAACACGATGTATTGTTGGTTTGGGGTGAAACTAAACGAATTATTACCGGTGCTGATATATTCGGCCGATTACTTAAAGGTATGTTGCCGTTAGTGCAGCAGAACGAAAAAGTAGCCGAATTAATTAACGCTGAAAAAGTTTAATTATTGATTAACGTGCATTTAACATAAAACGTCGGCTAAAAAGTTAGCCGACGTTTTGTTTGATACGATCCTGTAACAAAACCTGTGTAAGTACCGTATTAAAAAAATTGCAGATCTGAGTTAAGCTACTTAGCTACTCAGGCTTTAATGCAAGTACATCTGACTTTAACAAGTTTAAAATTTTCTCTGCGGTATTACCAAGCACCTTAGCGTTGAGACCTTTACGTCCAACCGTGCCTATGACAACTAATCCAGCCTTTTGTTTCGCAGCAATACTTGGAATAACCTTTTCTGGCTCGCCCGCTTTAATAGTGAAATTTGCCAAGGGTATGTCGTATTCAGCCGCCAATTTTTCAATTTTAGGTTTT
Source organism: Colwellia sp. NW0002-52-1 (assembly GCF_057550865.1). Lineage (NCBI taxonomy): Bacteria > Pseudomonadati > Pseudomonadota > Gammaproteobacteria > Alteromonadales > Colwelliaceae > Colwellia > Colwellia sp. NW0002-52-1. Next base: position 81,953 of record NZ_BAAJLU010000008.1, read on the forward strand.
AAAGTTTTAGCTGCCCCATTTTCTAACTCGTCTTTAAAGTGAATACCTAAATCACGTAATACTTTAGAAAATGGTACGGTATAGCAAACGAATAACTCTGACTCATTGGTTTGAGAAAATGCTTTAGCTGCTTTCAATATTTGATGATTCAACGCTTGTTTACTTTTACTTTTAGTTTCTAAATCAATAGCTGCCAATACATTGGGTGATTTTCGCCATTTGTTATCGCTAACAATAAACACTGGCGCTGAACATTCTCTTAGTAACTGCCAATCAGTTGAGGTGTATAAAAACGTTTCACTTCTATGTGCAGTTTTAACTACCATGCTTGGGCTATGTTCTTTGGCGTAAGTATTTATCCATTGGTAAATGTGTTTTTCCCAAACGACTTCAAAACTGTAATTTACTTCCTCTGGGACCATTTTATCGAGAGAGGTTTCAGCTTCAAGGGTAATGGTATCTATTAATGTTTGTTTTATATTTTGTGAGTCATCTTGTATAAACCGTAAACTTTGATAACAAAAATAAACTACATGTAATTCACTGTTTGTTTTTTTGGCAAGTTCACAAGCGCGCGTTATTGCCACTTGTTTATTATCCGATAAATCGGCGACTACAAATATTTTGCTCATAGAACCCTCTAATTACTTGATGTATATAGAATGAATGTAACATTTGTAATATAGCTGTTCTTTGATTTAGAACAAGGTTTAGTGATAAATAAAGTGAGACTAAATGAGGGTTAAAACTGCAAGTGTGAAGATAAATGAGCGTTCAAATTAGCATTAAGGCAATTAATAAGCGCCTATCGACTAAGCTTTTCTTTATGTTTTTTATTCGCATAGAGATACAATAAACAGGCAATAACAATATTAACACTGCAACGCAAAATTTCAGCCCATTGAAAGTTCGAGGTAGATAAATCATAAATTAAATCTATCGCAGAGCCCACTCCCAAGATAATAGCCAAAATCATAAATATTTTTTCTAAAGCCATTGAATTCGACATAAAATCTCTTTTAATAAACTAAAATATGTAAAGTAAGTAAAATCAGTAATAGTAAAGCCTATTTTTCTTTAGGCATTATCAAGTATGTTGTTGATCAGCGGTGATAACTTTGTCATGTTAACGTCCATATAAACAGGTATGTTAACATTTCCTTTAATTGAATTTTCAAGCACGCCTTGCCAAGTTGGTAGAACTTCCATACCGATAACCACACAGTTCTTTTTACTTATTAGTTGAAAAAAACTTACTATCTCATTTACTGCCTCAGGGGTTAACCCTGCAGAATCATCAGGGTGTGCCATTAAAGCCCAAGGTGCCTCGTCAGGCGCAATCAACAGTACTTCATCGTTCAACTGTTTTACTCCTTGCTCATTAAACCCACCTGACGGGTAAATATGAACTATATTTTCACGAAGTTCTATTTTGTAATTACCATGCGACTCCATGATAGCTCCTAAATGCAATTAGCCAATAAATACTCTATCAAACTATTGATGCTAAACACGAATATAAATAGCTAATACACAATATTAAATCTAAACATAAAAATACAATGCCCTATGACAGTTAAAGTAATATCGGCTATATAGTGTCAATACTACGATTTTATATTACAGGTTTTTTACCTTTATACTATTAGCTTTTTAAAACATTCGGCATGTTTTAACGGCATAACAACAATCTAGATTAAATTAACTGACCAACTTACTGACAACCTTCACATTATTGTGCAAAGTTTTATGTACTGGGCATTTGTCTGCTATTTCTAAAAACCGAGATTGTTGTGCAGCATCTAATTCGCCAATAAAGCTAATTTCTCGCACAATAGCTTCAATCCCTTGGCTTTGCTCTTCGCACGATTCACAGTCTTCTAGATAATTTCGGCTATGTTTTAACTCCACTTTAATCTGTTTTACAGCAAGTTTTTTTCGCGTAGCATACATACGCAATGTCATGGCAGTACATGCACCTAAACCAGCAAGCAAGTGTTCATAAGGATCAGGTCCCATATTATCGCCTCCAACACTTACTGGTTCATCAGCAAGCCAATAATGACTAGCCGTGCTTATATGTTGGGTAAATTTATGATTTTTCTCTTCAACAACAACATGGCCTTGCGTTACTTTGGTTTGCTCAGCGTTTGAGTTTTTATCAACCGTATTAATTGTTGAGTGTTGCTTATTACTTTCACGAGTAATAAGGTCTTCATGGTTTATATATCGACCTGACCAAGCGGCAATTACGTCAGCTGCATATTCAGCGTCATGTTTATTCGTTAGTAAATGATCAGCGCTATCTAAACTAACAAAACTTTTTGGATGTACAGCAGCTTGATATATCTTTTCTGCTTCACTAATATTTACGGTGCCATCGACCGGCGAGTGCATGACTAATAATGCTTTTTTCATTTTGGCAATATGGCTGCTATCGTAGCTTTTGATGTCGTCCAAAAATTGCTTTTCTATTGTAAATACCCGCCCTGCCAAATTAACTGCTGCTTTGCCATTTTTTTCAATATCATCAAGCTGTAAAGCAAAGTTATGCGCAACATGTGCAGCATCTGAAGGCGCACCTATAGTAACAATAGCCATGGTTTCATCGACATACTGAGCAGCATTAAGTACTGCAGCGCCTCCTAAGCTATGACCAATAAGTAACCTAGGCGCTTGATAGCTCGTACGGAGAAAATCTGCAGCGGCGATTAAATCTTTGATATTGGATGAGAAATTACTATTAGCAAAATCACCATCACTGTTACCTAAACCTGTAAAATCAAATCTGAGCACTGCAATTCCTTTGCGTACTAACGCTCGACTGATACGCGATGCGGCGGCAATGTCTTTGCCACATGTAAAACAATGTGCAAACAAAGCATAAAATTTTACATCAGTTTCTGGTGTTTCTAGTAGGCCGCTTAGTTTGTGTTTTCCGCTAATAAACTCTACTTTTTTACGCATAGGTAATCCTTAGTTAATTTTAATTTATTGCTAGTTGTCATAATTGACCGTCCAAACCAGTTATTAATTTTTATTCAGCTATAAATTACCTCAATATTGACGATACATAGCTAAGTATTTTGTATAAAATATAACGAAATTATAAATACAAAGGATCAAAGATGACGATAGGTGTCGGCGGCTCTAACGCCAAAATTGAGCTTGAAAAATTAGTTGATATGACCAGCGAAGTGAAAGCAATTTCTGAGGCTGAATTTAAACAACGCATTACAAAAGCCCAAGCATTAATGGCTAAACATAACATTGCGGCGACCTATATTGATGCAGGAACAAATTTATACTACTTTACTGGTACTCGTTGGTATGCCAGTGAGCGTGTAGTAGGCGCTATTATTCCTCAAAAAGGTAAAATACATTATATTGCCCCTTACTTTGAAGTTAACACGCTTAATCAATACATGACAATTAAAGGCGAAATAAAAGGCTGGCAAGAGCATGAAAGCCCTTATCAACTTGTCGCCCAAACCTTAAAAGACCTTGGCATTACCACTGGTCAGTTAGCCATTGATGAATCTACAGCGTTTTTTATTGCTGACGGTATAAAAAAAGCTGCTCCTGAGCTAACGCTTATCGATGCGAAAGCAATCACAGCAGGTTGTCGTGCTGAGAAATCCACTAAAGAAATTGCTTTATTACAACAAGCAAAGAATATGACCCTTGAAGTTCACAAAGCTGTTGCGCGCATATTACGTATAGGAATTTCAGTTGAAGAAGTGACTAACTTTATTGATCAAGCACACCGCAAAGTAGGCGCTAAAGCGGGATCATACTTCTGTATTGTTTTATTCGGTGAAGACTCTTCATACCCACATGGCGTTAAAACACCAAAAGCGCTCGCAGAAAATGACATTGTGCTTATAGATACCGGTTGCCAGCTTGAAGGATATAATTCAGATATTACCCGTACATATGTTTTTGGTGAAGCAAATCAACGTCAACGAGAGATGTGGTTAATTGAAAAACTCGCACAAAAAGCAGCCTTTGACGCCGCTAAAATAGGTGTTGCCTGTGGGGATGTAGATACCGCTGCAAGAGAATATTTAGCAAGTCAACAGTTAGGTCCTGACTATCAAACACCTGGATGCCCACATAGAACAGGCCATGGTGTTGGTTTAGATATTCATGAATGGCCTTATTTAGTTCGTAGCGATAGAACACCTTTAGCCAAAGGTATGTGTTTTTCTAATGAACCTATGTTGGTTTTGCCTAACGAATTTGGTATTCGTTTAGAAGACCATTTCTACATGACAGAAACGGGGGCAAAATGGTTTACTGAGCCTTCATATTCTATAGACGACCCGTTTGGGTACAAACAAATTTAAACACAGTAATAGAATTAACTAGACTAACTTAAAAGCTTGGGCCTAAACCGATTTTATGCCCAAGCTTTAAAAATATTACATTTTAACCGACTAAATAGAGTGGCGTATGCCTTTCGCTTTAAGTAGAATCGATACATTGTTACTTTTGATACCATATTTATGCACGCATTTTTAGAATATATTCCACTGATTATTTTTTTCGTTTTTTATAAGTTTGCAGACATTTATTGGGCTACAGGCTCATTAATTGTTGCTTCAGCGATTCAGATTGCTTATTTTTTAATTAAGAAACAGCCAATTCCTAAAAGAAATTTGATCTTTTTCGGTTTAATTGCCATTTTCGGTGGCTTAACTATTTATATGCATGACGATACTTTCTTAAAATGGAAAGTCACTATTATTCAAGGTATTTTCGCTATTGCACTTATTGTTAGTCAAAAAGTATTTAATAAAAATATCATCAAAGAGTTTTTAGGAGAAGCGCTTACATTACCCGAGCATATTTGGAATAGATTAAACTTAGCGTGGGCATTGTTCTTTGCCTTATGCGGTTTTTTAAATTGGTACATAGCCTTTAACTATAGTTTAGAAACTTGGGTTAATTTTAAAGTGTTTGGCTTAACGGCTATGACCTTTATATTTGCTATTGGCTCAGTATTTTCTTTATATAAATATATGCCTGAAGAACAAGAAGAATCAGAACAAAAAATAGAAAAACAAGAGTAGAACACTCTTATTCACGCTTTAATTTTAACTTAATTTATTGGAAGCAAAATGTATTATCTTATCTATAGTGAAGATGTTGAAAATAGCTTATCGCTGCGTATGAGTGTTAGAGAAAATCATTTAGACCGACTTCGCACATTACAAAACCAAGGCAGACTTCTTGTCGCTGGACCTTGTCCTGCTATTGATAGCGAAAACCCAGGTGATGCAGGCTTTACAGGCTCGCTTATTATTGCAAAATTTGACAGTTTAATAGCTGCTCAAGCGTGGGCAGACCAAGACCCTTATATCGCTGCAGGCGTTTATAAAAATGTTACTGTGAAGCCGTACAAAAAAGTCCTTCCAGCATAAGTAATCGCTTTAACTATGAATAATAAGACACTTAGTATCTACCTATTAGTAAACGCCCTACTGTTCTCAGTCTCGGTAATGGCTAACAATAATGTTCAAAACTGCGAAAGCACTATGGACAGCAATACCGAAGTGTCTCGTTGCTTAGATGGCGTTAGAGAAAAGAAAGACCGTGAATTGCAAACCTGGATAAATAACCAAACGTTTATTTTAGAAGAGTTATCACTGATTAATGGCCGAAGTACTTCGCTAGATATGTTTAAGCGCTCACAACAAAACTTTATTACCTACCGAGAAAATAACTGCCGCTGGCAATATTTAGTACTAACCCCTGATGAAAGCGCGGCTATCGCTTATAAAAAATGCTATATCACGTTAACACAAGATCGTATTGAAGAATTAACACGCCTAAACAAGCATAACTAAATATTTTAGCTCTAATGTATACTCATAATTGAGTAAATATAGTGAGAGTAAATTTGCACTCAAATACTTTAAAACTCTGTATTGAATTCATCACCACGATAACGAGTCACCTTAAACTAAGCTCATTTATTGCTGTTTCTAAGGCGTTTTACTTGATAATAACTTAGCGCAGTATCGGCTCCCCAAGCTATCAATAAAGCAACGGCTAAAAGCTGTGCGGCAATAGCTGAGAAAATATCAGGGGCTTTCATAAGCGTTGCCATTAAAGAGTCGCGATAATAAAAAAACCATTGATGCTCTGCCGGAAATATTACCGTGTGCAAATAATAAAAAACCTCGGTAAAGCCCCAAATACCTAAAACCACCACCAGTAAAACAGTAAAACTTAAAAGTGAAATAATTTTTTGCTTACCTGTTGGCATTTTCCTTATCGAGTTAACATTTATTTTATCTATATTTAAGCCATATAAAAATAACACCCCAAATAACAATATCAAGCTTCCCCACCATAATTTTTCAACTGCGTTTAATAACTTGGCAACATCTTTAAGATGTAGTACCTCAGCATTGGTTAACAAACGTTTAGATACCGCGTGATTATTTACATAATTGATGTTAGCTAAACCATGGCCTTGTTGATGAATCGCTTGAACAATATCGGCAAATTTCGTTTCATGTAGCTGGATATTATCAATAGGGAAATCTCGTTTACCTTGAGTATTCTTCGGAACATTTTTTATGACTACGTCATTAATATGTAAGGTTTGATACCAAAAACTATACAAGAAATTTGTAGTTTTACTTATCTGCCAGCTAATACCCAAAGAGAAAACCAACAATATTAGAGCAAATATACACCAAATAAATTGCCTCAAAACAGCACCTTTTTTCATAAAAATATACATAACCTTATTAATTAAATACGCTACAGCCTGCTTTAGTTTATCGCTTATTAGTTTGAAACTAATTAATAGTTGTACATTAACATATAGTTAAGCGTTTAAGTTTAAGGTCAGGTATAAGAAAGATAAATGAACGCTTTTATATTAACTTAAAAGAATAAATCTAACCCAATCACATCAAAGTCATTGTTGACAAATTTTTTCAAAAAACTTTTATTTCAGTTTGTATTTCCACTTGAATTTTCATTTAGCATCTCGCCAGTTACTACCCAAAAAAATATGCTAAAAAAGATGACATAAAAATAAATTCAATAATACTTGATCTTACCTTTAGAACGATATACTGTACATACATACAGTATACCGAGGTAGGCAATATGATCAACGTTAACAAAATAGATTTAGATTTTAATATCAATAACTTAAAGTCAATCACCACATTAACAAACCCAGTTAAAACAGAGTTAACTACTGCTTGGTGTAACGTAGTGCATGTGAATAACGCCATTGATTTAACTGAAAAATACCAAGATATTTGCCAGAAACATTACGACAATAGCAAGTGGATTTTAATGATTAATCCCGAAAATGACTCGCTAGAGCAACTCTCTACTATGGGGAAAATTAACCCTGAAAAAATATTGAAAGTAAATACGAATAAGGTCAATGTTAGCTTAGAAAATATTAAAAGCACTTTATTAAAAGGTACTTGCTCTGCAATGATATTGAATGATGCGAGTTATAATGAAGACGAATTAAATGACATAGCACACTGTGCAGCTATAGGGAAAACGCAATGCATATTATTGCAACATCACCAGAATTGCCAAGCACAAAAATTACATTAAACCAGACTTAGCTTTCAAGCCGAGTCAGAAAACTTAACCTGAAAAAATAATTCAGACGCTTATTTAAATACATCGCTTTATTTATAAAGACTGACTTATTTAGGCTGTTCATAGGGCTTAAATTAAGCCGGCTTAACCGACAGTAAGCTCAAAATATTGCCATATATGAACTTACATAAATAGCTCAACGACTTTGCAATGTCATGATAAACTCTTAATAATTTAATTTAGAAGAATATCTCCATGCAATGTCCATGTGGCTTAGAACTTACCTTTGCACAATGTTGCCAACCTTTAATAACGGCGACAAAGTTAGCAAACTCCCCAGAGCAATTAATGCGCTCTCGTTACTCTGCTTATGCAACAAATAATGCTGAGTACATTTACCTTACCTATGCAAGTTCTAGCAGGCTTGAACAATCTATTGCTGATATAGAGCAATCGGCCATACAAACAAAGTGGTTAAAGCTTGTTGTTCATAGTGCTAGTGAGTTCCAAACAAGCAGCAATAATAATGACAGTGCACAAGTTATGTTTTCAGCATTTTATCAACATCTTGGGAAAATATGGCAAATGCAAGAAAACTCAAATTTTATTATTGAAGATAGTGTTTGGCGATATCTAGATGGTGATGTCTCAGAAAGTAAAGTACTAAAAAAACCGAAAAGAAACGAAGCGTGCTTTTGCCTGAGTAATAAAAAATTTAAACAGTGTTGTGCTAACGCACTTTAAGCAACAGCCTCAACAATAGCTGACTTCTCAAGGGTATTTTTTATGCCAGATAACCATGCCTCAGCGTTAAACGCTAAATTGGGCTGAGGTCGCTCTAATGCTTTATTTTTATATTTTTGCTGACAATACAAGCTTGTGTTACTCATTACTTGCTGGTTTATAAAGCGAGCATCGTCACGAAAGGCTAAAGGATTAGGGCTTAATGCATTCATCAAACGTAGGTGTTCTAAACGTTTAGACTCAATTAAATCAGCTTGATTAAAAAGTTGCGTATCCTCAATATCCTTTAAAGCAATTGGTGCTTCATTAGGGAGTTGGAAACGCTTTCGTAATAGCTCTGATGTAGTGACATTGGTAGGCGTAACGGTTTGTGGTAGTTTGAACTGGCTATGAGCTCGAACATCATCGGTTAGCATAGCGAGTAACAACGAAAAATCAGCACGACGTTCGCTATGAACACTTTCGTTAAGCTGCTCGCCTAATTGAAGTTCATGAACAAGAATGTCGTTTGATATGTTTACTATTGTCAAAATAATCTACTATTTTACTGCCGATATTTATTTATCGGCAGTTAAGTAAATTACTTTATGGTTGGATTGAATTAATTAGCTATTTTTATAATATTTACAGGATATTGTACAATTACTATACATTAAATTACAATGTGCTTAATTGGCCAACTAAGAATAAAACTCGCACCACCGTTTTCACTATCAACAACAGAAGCACTACCACCGTGCCATTCCATAATACGGCAAACTATCGCTAAGCCTAAACCAAAACCACCCGTTTCACGATTGCGTGAAATGTCACCACGAGAAAACGCATCAAAAATTGTGCATTTAAAGTCGTCACAAACACCTTCTCCGTTATCCGTCACTTTTATCTGACATTGATCGGCATTTTTTGAAATAGTGATATCTATTTCACCATTGCCGTATTTTATTGCGTTAGAAATGTAGTTGTTCAAAGCTCGTGCGATAAATTGTTTATCAAGGTCAACTTTATCTTCGCCGAGTAAGTTATTCACCGTAAAGTTTTGTTCAAATTGCTGGAAATTACCGACTTGGTTTTTAACAATATCCACTACTGCTTCGTTGGTAAACTTTAGCTCCGGCTTTTCATTATCAAAACTGGCATAAATTAGCATTTCACTGATCAGCTGTTCTAGCTCACAAATATCTTTACTAATAGCCTTACGGTATTTTTCTTGCTTCACTTTATCATCAGTACACTCTAACATTTGTAAAGCAAATTTTGTGCGTGCTAAAGGGGTGCGTAATTCATGAGCTACTGCGGTAGATAATTCTTTATGAGCATCAATTAAACGTTTAATACGACTCGCCATAGTATTAAAAGCCGTCACCATAGGTTCAGTCATTGTTGATCTTGCTTTTGGGGCTACCATATCAAAACTTTCTTGACCAAAAGCTACGGCTGTTTTTCGTAACTGATCTAAATCACGAGAAAGAGGCCGTAACCAAAAAAACAATAAACATGCTAAACTTGCCAGTAAAACAACACGAACTAAAGCCTCAACTCTTGGCCTGGTTGGCATTTTTGCTGGGCCAAGTACAATCACAGCACCTGTACTCTTAATGCGGTGATGAATTTCTACGGCGTCATTATCATAAAATATATGGGTGTTATCTTCTTTAATAACATCATGGCGTTGATGACTAATTTTTTCTGCTTGCTGTTCTGACATTAGCTTTAATGACAGCTTCCATTCTTTAGAAGCACCCGACAAAATATCTTGCCATTCGTTTTCAGGGTGTTTTTCTAAATAATTAGAAAGCGAGAGCAGCATACTTTTATAACCAGTATATGACTCTATATCTTGTTCTAAATAAGAGCTCCACACTTCATCTAACATCCAAGAAAAGATGATAAAGATAGAGATTATTAGAAAGTATAAGCTAAAAAATGAGCGACCTAGTTTCATCAAAGTGCCTAAATAGAGGAAAGAAATTCTGATGAGTTGGCGTAGCAACCCATCAGTTTACACATTGAAATAATGTTTAGCTCCATGCGTCAGGAACAAATAAGTAGCCTTGACCCCAAATGGTTTTAATTCTGAAAGGTGTTTCATTACTATCTTGCAGTTTTTTACGTAAACGTGAAATACGTACATCGACACTTCTGTCCATACCATCGTATTCACGACCAACAACGGCTTTATAGATGTAATCGCGATTTTGCACTTCGCCTGCACGGCTAGCTAACAACCAAAGTAAATCGAATTCTTGACTGGTCAGATCGACATTTTTACCATGTAATAACACTTGTCTTGAACCACGACTAATGTGGAGTTCTCCGCAATCAATTTCCGCACTTTCTTTACCTTCGTTAGGTAATTGTCCACGACGTAATAACGCATTAACTCGTGCTAATAATACTCTTGGCTCAACAGGCTTAATAACATAGTCGTCAGCCCCTATCTCTAAACCTAACACTTGATCAAAATCAGTGCCTTTTGCGGTTAGCATTAAAATGGGACCTTTGAAGTTAGGACGTAACTCTTTACAAACGGTAAAACCATCTTTGCCTGGTAGCATAATGTCTAAAATAATTAAATCAGGTACAAATTTATCCACACGTTTTTCGACGGTATCACCTCTAAACTCTTGTTTAACATGATAACCTTCGTTTTCTAAAAACTCTGTGACTAAATCTGATAACTGGCGGTCATCCTCAACGAGCAATATCTTCTTTACTGACAATTTATTATCTGACATTAATTTGGCCCTACTTTATTACACTGAACTAACAGTCTTTTTCATGGATGTATTATCAACACGGTTCAATGTTTATTTTAGCGTTTTACCGCTAATCAATAAATAACAACCATTGAAAGTATGAATGACTCTAATTTTTAATAATCATAAAATGTTTATAATTAATTAACAACGCTATGTACAAGGTGTTACGGCAATAGTACAACTTATTACCGCGAGTTAACACTTAATTACACTTTTCCAACCACCTGATTTTAAATGGTTTTTAATAAAATAAACTCTCAAGTTATATTCATTATACTTTTGAGTGAAGTTTACTTAATTACTAATGACATTTATTATGTTCGAACAAATCTATGTTAATAATTGCTGTTAAGTACGCTATGACAATTCACTTACCCCAAGCACAAAAGTCGACAGAGAGTACCTCTAACGCCGAAACATTAGTAGCCAAAAAAACGCTATTTTCTGTCATGCTTGTTGTGCTTTTCAGTTGCGCCGGTATCGCCCTACCTTATCCTGTGTTAGCACCTATTTTTTTAAATGAAATTAGTCCTCTCACTACCTTTGCAGATTTACCCAGCAAAATTTTGTTAGGCATAATATTAGCAATCTATCCATTAGGGGTTATTTTAGGTAGCTCAGTGTTGGGTGCCGCTTCAGGGGTTTATGGTCGAAAGAAAACTTTAATTATTACATTAATGTTAACGGTTGTGGGTTATGTACTCTCAGCATTAGCCGTGATGGCTGAAAGCTTTTTATTGTTAATCTTCGCTCGTTTTATTACTGGCGTATTTTCCGGAAACATCAGTATCGCAAAAGCTATTGCGATAGATTTGTCGCCTACGCTAGATAAAACCCATACATTTAATTTGGTTAATGCTACAGGTTATATTGGTTGGTTGTTAGGTCCTTTAGCAGGAGGTTTGCTGGCAATATATGGTTTAGATACTGTTTTTTATTTTGCGGCCTTAGCTCTAGTCATAGCGCTGTTCAGTGTCACCTTGGTTTTACAGCCCGACAAAACTAACCTCAATAAAACTCAGGTTAAATTTTCTCAGCTTTTTAGTAAACAAAACTCATTTGCTTTACTCGCTAATACTAAGATTAGACGCATATTTTTAATTTATTTATTGGCGACTCTAGGTCTTAATGCTTATTATGAATTTTATCCAGTTTGGTTAGTTGAGAACTTTAATTTTTCTAGCCTTAATATTGGATATATTACCGTTGTATTAACCTTTTTTATGACAATAACCAGTGTTTTTTTTGTTAAAAAGTTAAAGTTAATTATGGGTCTTAAGTTTGGTGCAATATTCGGTATGCTATCACTGGCATTGCTTTTAGGTTTACATATGGTGCTATCTTTATCTAGCCTATGGCCAGTTTATGCCATAACCGGTATTTCAATCGCCATATTTAATGGCTTATTACCGGTTTATATTTCTGAGCAATATGCCGATATTGAGCAAGGTCAACTGATGGGGCTAATAACCACAACTTTTAGTCTAGCAAATGTGCTGATGGCGCTTATTGGTAGTGTGCTAGCGTTGCTGGGTGCGCATTGGGCGATCTTATTTGGCGCTGTGTTACTTATTATTGCCTCGGTTGACTTTCACTTTAGTCAGGAAGATATTCGATAATGATAATGCATGGACATACGTCTAACCTTAGCCCATATGAAGCTAAAAGCGCTAAACACTGTTTTGTATAAATTGCATAGTATTAGCTTTGCTTGTAGGTTATTGCTTCGGGCTAGTCCTTTCGGACTCATGTTTCGATATAAATTAAAAGTACATAATTAAAGTATATAACTGAAGTGCTTAACTGAAGTGCCTAACTACTTCGCCATTTTTGTTCAATCCATAATACGATTAGCGATATAAACATAATTAACCATAATAAAAATTTATTTACTGGCTGATATGCAGAAGATAAGTGAGCGGTTTTACTTTCCAACGCTACAACATTCGAAGGAATAATATTGTTCAAATCCCCCGACTCTAATTGATGTTCACTAGCTTGATGCTTAATAGCTTGCTGCCAAGCTGGAAAGTCTCTTTCGCTATAATAATAACGATGTTGTTCACTAAGAATGGCTTGTTTATCATTCAATACTTTAAAAGAGTGCCAACCTTTAATAGCGGCTATAAACTGGCCACATTGCTTATGTGTTGAAAGCGGATATGTCGTTAGTTTCATGTTCGGAACATCAAGTTTTTCTAGTGAAGATATTAAACAAATATTTTCAAAGTTTTTTACTTTAGCAACAGACTTTGGCGATGGAATTAACCAGCGGGTATTATTTTCCGCACGCGATAGGTTCAATAATAAGTACTGCCAATAAGCGCTATAGTACGCTGGTGTAATTTGCGACGACCATTGATATGTCTCGTTTAATGTCGTGAGTGAAACAGCTCCTAAACCTAAGGGTTGCTTCACGACTAAAGCTTGGCCAGTTGCTGACTCCACCAGCGATTGGCCCTGTTTAACATTCATATTTATTGTAATTGCTTGCGGTGAAATAACTTCGCCCTTTGCTAAGGAAGGTTGATTAGGCCAGTTAGCTGCAACCTGATTAAGAGACGGGTCAATTGGCGTTAATTGAAAAAATCGTAACAGTTTACTTAATTTGTCCCAGTTATTATTTTCAGTTGATAGCAAAGCACCATCGGCATTAATTAATAGTCCTAGCCCTTGTTTTATAGCCTGATAAAGCGCATCAAGTTCGCTTTCTTTTAATGCTAACAACATTCTGCTATCCACTATCAAAAGATCATAATTATCAAGTATTGCTTTAGTTAATTCGGTTGGTTGAGCTTTATTTATTTCTTGGGAAGTATTCACTCGCTGTTGCGACCATTTACTTTTACTTATTTGACTAATAACCGTAACTTCACTGCCCGTTTCACTAAGCCATTGTTTCAAGCGTCTTGTTTCAAAAGACGGTGCTGATTGTTTTATTAACACCCTTGGTTGGTTGCCATTTATAACGCTAAAAGCAATATCTTCATTTATGTTTATTAGGCGTTTATTGCTATTTTTTACATTAACAGCTACAAGCTTGTTTATATCGTTTTTCGGTAACTCTTGCAGTACCAGTTGATAATTAAATAAACCTGTTATCTTGCTCGTCGAACTTAATGAAAAAGTATGATTACTCTGCACGATCACACTATCTTGAATACGCCCATTACTTACTAAGCTCAGCTCGAACTTAGTATTACTATCTAATAGATGCTGAAAGCGCCCTGTTACTGTTAATGATTGTCCTAAAATCAACTGTTTCGGCCACTGTAAAAAACTTAAACCGGTTATTGGTTTACTTTTATAGAAGGTAAATTTAATAGGGTTTTGTGCAGGTGTACTTATGTTTAACGGTTTTGAAGCTTCAACGTTAGGAATTTTTGTAATTAAGTCTGTTGTGTCGAGTTTATTCGCATGCAACTGGTTAAAGGCATTTAATTGTTGCCACTGTATTTTACTTAGACCATCACCAAAAACTTGCAATAAGGTGGGTATGGTATAATTTTCTATATCGGTATTTGAATAAGTTAGCTTACTTAGCGACCAAATATCGACAAGCTCTTCAATGGCAGTAATTACCACTACCTTATCTTGATAATTATGAGCTAGCCACTTTTTTAATAATTGATTATCTTTAGATTTTTCTGATGGCGTTGTTAGTAACCAGATACGATTAGCAGACTTTAGCACCTTATCTATTTTACTTTTATCAATGCCAATAATATTAAAATCTTCATTATATGATGATTGTTTAAAGCCATTAGTAATTAAAACGTCATAAGTAGATGTGGGTGCTTTTACCTGAAAAGGTAAAAGAAACAGTAATACACTGATAAAAGCAATAACATTGCCAAGTATTAATAATGAAAGATGGGTGTATTTATTTAATCCACCGGCTTTTTGTGTTGTTAAACTGCTTTGAGCTTCATGTGTAAAGCGTCGATAAATTAAGCCACAGCTGACCAAAAAGCCTAATAATGCGATAAATATGATTGCCCAATGAAATGGTGTATTTACCATTAAACGTAAGCTACCAAAATCAATGTGGGTTACTGAAGTCATCACAAGTTAGCCTCTAAAAATTGACTATATTGTTCAACCAAAGGTTGTTGGTTTTCAAAGTCTTGTATTTTACGATTCGGACTAGAAGTTGGGCTTGGTAATAACTGCGCAATTTTACCTGCTAATAAGTTAATACATTGCTCGCATTGTGATAAATTTAACCTTTGTTCCAGTAATATTTGCTCAATAACCACTAAGACATCGACTAAAGCAGGCCGATCGTCAATAAGTTCTTCTATTGCTAATTTTGCTTGTTTAACAAGCGCTAATTCGTCAACAGATAATGGTACGCTTTTCGTCAATTCACTTTCATTTTCAACATAGCTAGTGTTTTGAAGTATCACTGTTTTTGGTCGCTTACTGACAACTACAAGCTGTTGATTAACATTATTCAATAGTTGCAAGAATTGGCGAAATACGAGCCGCGTTTGATCAGATAATTGCTCAGGTTTAAAGCGTGAAATTTGCACCGAGTTCGCTAGAATATCGCTTTGTTCGCCTTGATAGCGGCGCTGCTCGGTTACCGGTGGTGGCTCAAAACCCAGGCGCTTTACATAAATACGTTCCGCTTTTCTCGCTAAATTTAGTAATTTAAGTGCTTGTTGTTCAAAAGGTAAAGCCAGTTCGGGCTCAGACAGCATCAAGTGCAACTCGGCCTGCCACATATTCGCTAAACTTTTTTTCATTAGGGCTCGCGGATCTTGACTTGTCATTACCCCAACATCACTATCTTCATGGTTATGTCCGTATTTATTAATAAGCTCCATACGGGCTGAACCTTGGCTATTATTTTTCGTAGTGTGGTTTTCATGTTCGTGAGCCGAATTGCCACTAGGGCTTACCGTTTTATTCGCAGAAATAACAGCATTAGCGCTACCGCCTAGCTCATCGTGTATATGTATTTTCGGTTTAATATGCTCTTTGTCATGATTGTCATGATGACTATCATCAGACTCTGTGGCTTCATTTTCCTCCCGCTCAACTTCATCCCCTAGGTACTGACCATATTTTTCTTTCAGTGTACTTTGTGCCACACCTAACAGTTCTGACTTCTGATTAAAGCTTTTGCGATCAAGGTCAAGCTTATCTTCAATTAACGCTAGGGTTTCAATAATAATTTGTCGTTGGCTTTTAAAATATTTAGGCATGAAGTCAATCAGTATTCCATCAGCATTAATACCTGTTTGCTCTTCGTCTAACCAACGTATAATTTTAGTTTCTGAGCGAGTCTGTTGATGCTCAGGTTCACGATTATCTGTTGCAACAATACTAAAATAGAGTTCGTCCCCAGGCTCCATAGCTAGCTCTTCTATCGACCACCTTTTGTAATAATGTTGTTTAGCGTTAACCATAGTATTGCTGTCGAATGTAAAGTTTTCATCTCTAAACTTGACGCCTTCACCAGAGCCTTTGGCTATTGAAGCCTTTATGTGAATATCGGTTAGTGCAAAGTCATCTGATATTTGTACTTCAGCAAAGAGTGCAGGCTCTGTATTTTTTCCGTACTCGGTTATGGTACTTTTAGGATTAATAAAGCGAATTTTTGGCGCGTTATCTGGAGTTAAGTTTATCCGAAAAACATCTGAAATAGCTTCGACAACTTCGCTAGCTTGATCCTTAGTTGCGATATGGTAAACCATGCTTTTGTGCTGTGTTAATTCAACCTGAAATGTACCATCAGTTTGTATAATTAATTGATGCTGCTCGCCATTAGAAAAAATCAGAAAGACGTTTGCGCTTTGTTCAGAGATTGTTAACTGCCAGCGCACTTTACTGCCCACTAACGTATCAACATCTAACGCCTGAGAGGTAAATTCAGTTGGCTGCCCTTCTGCTACGCTATAGCTTGGTGGCGTTACAGTAACGTTTGTAGATAATAGCTGAACAACCGTATTATTTTGTTCGTTTTGGTTTTGGTTTTGGTTTTGGTTTTTATCGTAAATTTCATGAATGTTGTTATCTGCAGAACCCAGCAAAAATAACGCTTTATCAATTAAGTTGAACTGAGTGAAAATCAAAAAAATTATGAGCGAAAAAAACAGTGATACATTGCGAAAGATGAATTTTCTCTTGTCAAATTCAGGTGTAATTTCAGCATTATTTATTTGAGATTGTTGTAGAATATCATTTAAACGGACTAACACTTTGCTCTGTTGTAGTTTCTCTAAATTAGACAGTTTATCTTGTTCTAGTAATAGCAATTGAGCACTTTGTTCGAGTGATTCAAAGCGACTATTTAGATGAGCGATCAGGTTTTTCAATGTAATGTTATGATAATTTTTACTACGCTTTATTAACACCAGCTTAGTCATTATGCCGAAAATAAATAACATCACGCCAGCTACCGCAAGCTCATTTTCAGTAATATTACCAACAACATTAGCAGCAACATCACCAACTATATTTAAACCGCTTAAAGAAAGGCAAAATGAAAACACCACTAACACAATTAACCAAAGCGGCAAAAATAATAACAAATGCTGCTGCAGGTGCTTACGTCGCCATTGTTGTAGTATTTGATCTAGCGAGCTAAGAGTTAGTTGTTGATCATTCTTAATATCGCTTTTAAGCGCCGGATTGTTTTTATCTAGCATGTTATTCAACATTAAACATCAACCTTAGTAGGAGATACGGTTGATGTACTATAAGTTTTGATATTATCAATGTTACTAGCACCATCAAAAGCTAATGTTGATGTTTTGCTGCGGTTTCTTCTACGATAATACTCACTAGCTATTCGCTCAAGGCTCAATAATATAATAATCAGTAGCGATAAGAATTCAGTCCAATAATTTTCATTACTTTGTTGTTTAACGATTATATCTTCAGCACTTTTTAAACGTGGAGTAACACTGTTATTTTTAGCTTTATCTTCAAAACTCACCGTTTCATGCTCATCTAAAACTCGATCTTCATTGCTAGAAACTAATTGAGTTATTTGTGTATGTGTTAATGTTTGCTGATCAACAAACCTGTTAATTTGCCATTGCTGAAATAGTATTGATTGTAATAACAACGGAAATTGTTTTGATACTATTAAGTTACTCCAAGACGCTGAAAACCTTGAATACAGCTGGTAAACATTACTTTCGTTAACTGTACTTTCATGAGCATTACTTTCGTTAACTGTGCTTTCTTTAGCACTATTTTCGGTGCTTCTACTTTGATAAGAATGAGTCGTTTTCGTTAACATATCAGCGCTAGCGCCATCGGGTTGATTAAGCTGCCAAAGTGTTTCTTTATATACACTTGTAGGCTTTGGACTTAATTGTTTTGTAACATCTAACGGCAAAGCGCGTTGATAAAACCTAGCCTCGGTACCTAGCAAAGTTGAGTTATTATTGATTTCGCTAGCAGTACTCAATAATGAGTTCTCTTGCGGATTTTGTGCATCAACAAAAAGGTTTGTGCCTGTCGATAACGCCTGCATTATTTTATGATTAAGTTTTTGGCTGCTTAAATAAAATATCCAGTTAGGCTTATTATTCATTGCTTGTTGATACGGCTCTGATTTTTCAAGGCTGTTGTGGCTAAAGTAGCTAACAGATAATTGTGCTGCCGTTTCTTGTTTAATTAATGCAAAGGCTTTCTGAATATATTTAACATCTTCGAAACGATCTTGATCGTAAATCAACACCACATTCATTGCATCAACATATTGTGCGTCGGCTTGATAACTCGTATTAAGAATATGCCATTCAAGGGTGTTATTAATATTATATTGGCCCCCTTGTTGCGATAATTTATATTGCGCAGCACGATCAGTAACAAAAAATTTAATGTCGGTTTCTGGTGCTAATAATTCACTAAACGATACCAGGTTTTTAAGTATATTTTCAGTTTGAAGGATATTTTGCGTTTGAACATTGGGCTTTGGCTGCCATTGTAATATTTCATTATCAGTTATTAATTTAGTTTTACGGTTTAAAAGATAAATGGGTTGCTTTAGCGCCTGTTCGATTAACTGTTGTCGCTGTGTCGTTGAACTTTGATTTAACCAATCAGCACTCACAAGATAAATTTCTTCATTTTTAATCAAAGGTTTAGTTAAAAATAGTTGTGCTAACAGTAATATAGAAAACAGCAATAATAACAGTCGTAATAACAATAACCAGAATTCGGTTAAACGCACCTTTCTCATACTTTTCGGCTGTTGAGTGTCGATTAGTGCAATATTAGAAAACTTAATCTGTATTGGTTGGCTTTTACTGATCAAGTGCAACACTATTGGCACAACTAAGCCTAATAATGCAATAAAACCCCATGGGTTCTGCACGACAAACGAAGCAAAGAAATTTAAACTCACCTGCGATTACCTTTATGCCTGATAACGAGGAAATCAACTAAAGCTTGATCTAACGCTTGGTCGATATTTGCGTGAAAATATTGGATGTTTTGTTGGGCTAATTTCACCTTCAGTGCATCGTTCAAGCGCTGTTTGTTTTTAAAGTATCCCGCCCGCACTTCTTTCGCTGATACTTGACGGTACTGATGAGTTTCTAAGTCTTGAAAATTAACGAGCCCCTGATAAGGGAAGTTAATTTCATCATCGCTGTCTAAGTGAAAAGCAACCACATCGGTTTGTTTATTACTGAGTTTTGAGGCTATCTCGAGTAACTCTGCATTTACCTGATGAAAGTCACTAATAATGATCACTAAGCCATTTTTACGTACAGCCTCAAGGTGAGTTAAAATCGCTTGTGCATTGGGCACACCCCCACTGACCTTTGATTGCGTTAAGGCATGTAATATTTTTTGCCAATGACGTTCGCCTGACAAGGCGGGTATTTGTTTTTGCTCAGCTGCGCCCAATGTTAACAAACCAACCGAATCACCTTGTTTTTGTGCTAAATAGGCAATAGATGCAGCTAAGTATTGCGCATAAGTTATTTTATTCCATTGCCCTATTGTTGAAGCTTTATTCTCGCCTTGAGCAGATTGTTGCAGCATAGACTCACTGCAATCAACGACTAACCAAACATTGATATTACTTTCTCGTTCTGCTTCTCGAACAAAATATTTATCTGAACGAGCAAATAGTTTCCAATCTATTTTGCTTAGTTCATCGCCAGGCTCATAAGCTCGGAACTGGCTAAATTCGATACCAACACCTCGTTGCATACTGGCATGGTTGCCGTGTAAAAAACCTTGCGCTAAGGCTTTAATCGCTAACGGTAAATCTTTAACGCGTAATAAGGTTTTGGCATCAAAATAAGGCTTTTGCACGTGTATTACCTGCTTACTGCAATGGACTGTTTGGCAAACGTACAAAAGCTAATAAGTCTTCAATGACCATATCAGGCGTAATGTTTAAGGCCTCCGCTTGAAAATTCACTAAAATTCGATGCCGTAATACTGCCGGGGCAACAAACTGAATATCGGCCAGCGAAATTGCATATCGACCTGCCATTAAGGCTTTTGCTTTTGCACATAATATTAAAGCTTGTCCGGCTCTTGGTCCTGCTCCCCAACGCACATGCTCTACAACACTTGGGCAGTAATCTTGTGATTGCTTTGCCTCTTTATCGTTAAGCTCGTTAGCAGCTGCAGGCCTTGTCGAACGAGCCAAGTTTGCTGCATAAGCCAATAACTCATCTGAGACAGTGACATTTCGAACAAGCGCTTGTAAGGCAATAATATCATCACCTGTTAGTACTTGGGTTAATTCGGAGTGACGTCTACCCGTTGTACGTTTTAGAATTTCAATTTCTTCTTGCTCTGTTGGGTAGCCAACACGTACAAACATTAAAAATCGGTCTAACTGTGCTTCAGGTAAAGGATAAGTGCCTGCTTGTTCAACCGGGTTTTGAGTGGCTAAAACAAAAAATGGTTTGGGTAAGTCATAACTTGTACCGGCATAACTTATTCGACGCTCTTGCATCGCTTCTAATAATGCAGCTTGGGTTTTAGGCGGCGTACGGTTTATTTCATCAGCCAATAAAATTTGGGTAAATACCGGACCTTTTTGAAATTTAAAAAAACGTTCGCCACTTTCATGATCGGTTTCTAATATTTCAGTACCGACAATATCGCTAGGCATTAAATCTGGCGTAAATTGCACACGATTAAAGTTCAAGGCTAATGTTTGTGCTAACGAACTTACCATTAAGGTTTTCGCTAATCCTGGCACACCTTCTAATAAACAATGTCCGCCAGCTAATATACTAATTAATAGTTCATCAATAACGTCTTGTTGACCCACAATAACTTTGGCTATTTCGTCACTAACTTGATTAAGCTTGCCCAGTAATTCGGTTATCTGTTGCTCTTGCATGTATATTCCATTTTATAAATTTTTAATCTTTAGCTATTCATAGCGTACATAACAATATTGACAGCGAAGCGGGTATTATCTTCCTTTAACCAACGTTTATTTCTAAAATCATAATCCCATTCACAACCTAAGTCTTTATTACTATATAACACCGCAATTCGACCATCGATTTCTATGGCTTTTAAATAGTTATGTACTAAATTATCACCCCAACCATTAAGTTCTATTGACGTTCTTGGTGGGCCTTCAAACTTAAAAAATGAAGAATATATAGCGTGGTCATTGGGAATTTTTTTTAATGCACCTTCACCAAAAATTTCACGCATTTGTCGCTCAAAGCTGCGTGCAAACATACCATCTATATCATGGTTACAGTCATCAACAAAAACAAAGCCACCGTTTTCAACATATTGTTGGAAGTTTTGTTTTTCTTCGCGATTAAATTGCACTAAGCGATGCCCTGCTAAATAGCAAAATGGTGCCGTCAGCATTTGTGGATCAGATAAAGGAATGATTCGCTCTTTAATATCCACGCGTAAACTGGTGTATTCTATTAATGAGTTCAAGACATTGGCAGGCATTCTTTCGTCAACTTCCCAATCACCTGATTCATAGCTCAAGCGTGTAAAAAAGAAGTCAATTTGCTCTTGGGCACTCAATTGTAAAAACGGTATGGCACAGGTACCTACCGTAAATAGTGACAGAGTACGGATAAAGTTACGTCGATTCATATAAACTCAAGAAAATTAAGGGTAAACAATGATGATTGATTTACCCTTACTAACCTTCTTATTTTTGCTCCTGTATTATCACTAAACAGCTTATCACTAAACAGCGTCAGACAAACTGCTGAAGGTAAAGTCACGTATTTTCATCGGCGGTATCATACTGCCATTAACACGTTGGGGTTTACCTAATGCTTCGATATTATTTAACATAACAATTGGGCTTTCATTAAAACGGAAGTTTTTAATTGGAAACTTAATTTTACCGTTCTCAATATAAAAAGTGCCGTCGCGCGTTAAGCCGGTATACAGCAAGGTTTGTGGATCTAACGGCCTAATATACCAAAGACGAGTAACAATAATGCCACGACGAGTGTCTTTGATCATATCTTCAAGACTATCACTACCACCTGCCATAATAATTTGTGAAGGCCCGCCAAATAAACCAGAACCAGCATATGCTGTTGGGGTATATTCCACGCCAGTTTTGCTAGCCCAATAAGGAGAATTAGGCATATTGACTATTTTGCCATCTTTGATCCAATCGGTTTTTGTAACGCGATGTCCGTCACCTGCAAAAGGTGCCGTTGGTGCTTCAGGGTGCATAGGATCTGAATAAATATGAACACGTTCATCAAACAGCTTTTCGCCTAACTTATTGGTTGGTCCGCCTTCTTTACCTTCTTCTTGCTGTTTACTTAAAAAGCTACGACCTTCATCAGCGGTTCGCTGATTCATACTACCAAACATATTATTTAATAATTGCACGCTAGCAGCAGGTTCTAATATAACCGTATATTTGCCCGGTTCTAACTCTTTGGCGCCAGAAGAACCAATAGATTTTTCAATGGCAACTTGTGACGCTGTTTTCGTGTTCAACTTTTTAAAGTCACTATAATCACGAGTAACCCAGCCAGAGCCTTTACCGTCTTCAGTTCTAATAGTTACGGTGAAGTCGACATTAGTAGACTTATTATAAGCGAACAAACCTTTATTATTCATAATCGCAATAAATGTTGTCGCATCTTGTAAAAATCCCGAAGAAACCAGTTTATTTTCTTTAGATGGCTTAATACTATTTTCTGCAGCTAACGCTCGGTCATCAGGGGTTATGTTGGTTGTTGAGTCAAATGCGCTTTTGGGTGCCTCATATTTTTGCTTACTAAACAGTGGCATGCTTTCTGGATTTTCAGGCGCTAACTTTGCTAACTCTTCTGAACGTTTAACCACTTTCATTAATGAGGCGTCGTCAAATTCATTGATCGTGGCAACACCCGTTTTCTTACCAAAAGTAGACTGCACAGACAAAGTTAAATCGCTTTGCTCGCCAGCAGTTGAAACGGTATTACGTGCGGTTCGAATATTGCCGCCAACTTCACCACCTAAATTACACTCACATTCGTCAGCTTTTGAAAATGAAAGTACTTTTTCTAATAACGCTTTCGCGTGTTGTTCTGTTAATATTGTCATGACGCTATGCTTCCTTTTATACTTTATTTTTATCGTCAAATATCAGTAAAATTAAACTTTACGAGCGGTATTGATCACGTTGATATTGTTAAAACGTGTGGTTGGACAACCGTGTGAAACCGCACTAACTTGTGAAGGTTGGCCTTTACCATCAAAAAATGACCCGCCTATGCGATAGTCAGATTTACCCGCCATTTGTGTACAGCTATTCCAAAACTGTTGGGTGTTTGATTGATAAGCCACATCTTCAATCTGCTCAGTAATTTTACCGTTCTTAATTTCAAAAAATAATTGCCCGCCAAATTGAAAGTTATAACGTTGTTGGTCAATCGAAAATGAGCCTCGACCAGCAATATAAATTCCATTTTCAACATCTTTGATAACATCATCAGCCGATATATCTTTATCATTAGGTTTTAAAGAAACATTAGGCATACGTTGAAATTGCACATCTCGCCAGCTTTGTGAATAACAACAGCCATGCGATTCTTTTTGATCGATCATATGCACTTGGTCACGAATTGCTTGGTAATTAACTAACGTACCTTTTTTAACTAAATCCCACTCTTTAGTTTTAACACCTTCGTCATCATAACCCACATTACCTAATGAATAAGGCTGGGTTTTATCAGCAAATAAGTTAACGATATCTGAACCGTAATTAAACTTGCCACTCTTCCACTTATCTAAAGTCGCAAAGCTCGTACCGGCAAAATTAGCTTCATAACCCAATACACGGTCAAGCTCTAAAGGATGCCCTACCGACTCATGAATAGTTAACATTAAGTGGGCTGGGTCTAGTACTAAGTCATATTTACCTGGCTCAACCGATTTTGCTTTTAATTTAGCTTGTAACTGTTTACCCGCAGCAACCGCATCTTCTACTATATCGTAAGAGTTTTTATAACCAACGTTAGCGCCCGAAATACGAATTTTGTCTTCTTCTTTACCATCTAAATATTCAAAGCCCATACCAACAGGGTTGCCCAAGCCAGTACGTTGCTTAAAGCCTTCTTTACCCACTGCGGTTGCAAAAAATGGTGCCCACAAGCGATGTACATCTTGATCAATATATGAACCGTCAGTAGAGGCAAAATATTTTTGTTCGTTCACTAAAAATAAAACCGAGGTAATGTAATTAGCACCATTAGACATAGCCGCATCGTTTACCGACAACAATAAATCTACTTTATCTTTAATAGGAATTTCTAGCGCATTCTTTTTAATGGGCGTATTCCAACTAACATCGCCAACGCCTTTTACTGGTGCAAGTTGTACGGGAACCGTTTGAAATTTAGAATTTGCCATTGCAACAGCTACCGCTTTTTCGGCAGTTTTAGCAATACTGTCTGGTGTCATATTCGACGTGGAAGCAAAGCCCCAAGTGCCATTAGCAATAACTCGAATACCAATACCGGCAGATTCCGTATTAACGATATTGTCTACGCGTGTTTCTTGTGTGGTAACAAACTGATTAAGGTAACGTCCAATACGCGCATCAGCATAAGAAGCGCCCTTTGCTTTTGCGGCGTTTAAGGCAATATCAGCTAGTTTTTTCTTATAAGCGACATCCATGGGTTTATCTAACAATTGATCTGCTGATACCGCGAAGCCTGACATCGGCAACATTAACCCACCAGCACCAACGCCGGTAAGTTTAATAAAATCACGTCTTTGCATTTCCAATCCCTCTTTGTTTTTATTTTAACTTCTTGTTATATTTTATGTTTTTTAAACTAGCTACAAAAAATCCCAAACACACTTAAAAGAAACAACTCGTACCAACATGAGTAGAAAAGCTTCAAGCGGATAAATAACATCCATCAAATATAGCGTAATGTTTGATTCGATAAAAGCGGTTAAAACAATATACGACGATATTTATTAACAATTAAGTTACAAAATATTTACGGCCAAAAAAGTAAGCTCATTATCAGTTTACATAATTCATTTAAAGGGAATTTCAGCGTAACAATATTTAAACCTTTTTTTGGCAAACTCAGAAGACAAGCGTACTGGTATTATCTGATAAGCATAAATATCCATTGAAGCTATTTCTAATGCCGAGTTTTCACTAAATTTCAACTCAATATGACTACTGCTAATAGGCAAGTTCTGGTAGCATAAGCGAAAAATAATTATCGAGTTTCAAAATGAAAATCATCTCTTTTAATATTAATGGTCTACGTGCACGTTTACATCAATTGCAGGCGATTATCGACAAACATCAACCTGATATTATTGGCCTACAGGAAATTAAGGTTCATGATGAGGTTTTTCCGCTAGCTGATGTTGAAGCTATGGGTTATCAGGTTTATTTTCATGGCCAAAAGGCGCACTACGGTGTTGCTATGCTGTGTAAAAAACCTGCAGACGTTGTTACTAAAGGTTTTCCAACTGACGATGATGAAGCTCAAAAGCGTATGATCATGGTACAAACGACCGATGAAAACGGCGAGAAAGTCACGGTATTAAATGGTTACTTCCCTCAAGGTGATAATATTGCCCATGAAACAAAGTACCCTTATAAGCGACAGTTTTACAAAGATTTAATGCAATATTTAAATGAAAATCATACCCCTGATGAAAATATTGTTGTAATGGGAGATATTAATATTTCTCCTACCGATTTAGATATAGGTATTGGTGAGCCAAATAAAAAACGTTGGCTTAAAACCGGTAAATGTAGTTTTCAGCCAGAAGAAAGAGAATGGTTAGCTACCCTGATGAACTGGGGATTTACTGATACTTTTAGAGCACTACATCCAACAAGAGAAGAACGCTATTCGTGGTTTGATTATCGCTCACGTGGCTTTGACGATAACCGTGGACTTCGTATTGATGTGGTACTTGCTACCGAAAAACTTGCAAAGCGCTGTGTAGAGTCAGATGTGGATTATGAATTACGAGGTATAGAAAAGCCTTCTGATCATGCCCCTATTTGGTCTACTTTTAGCAAATAAAATTATAAATAATGATATCTATGACTCCCACGTATTATGCTTGCCCTTTGTGTAGTTTACCCTTGCTCGATCAAGTAGGGGTATTTCGCTGTGAAAACAACCATAGCTTTGATCTTGCCAAAGAAAACTATTTAAATTTATTGCCAGTTCAGTTTAAGCATTCTAAAAACCCGGGTGATAATAAAGCAATGGTTAATGCTCGTCGTGCCTTTTTAGAGCAAGGTTATTATCAACCTCTGATGAACAGACTGTTAGCTTTATATAATGAAAAAGTAACAGCTAATAGCGATAAAGCCACCATGGTTCTCGATGCAGGTTGTGGTGAAGGATTCTATACTCATCAGCATAAAAATGACCAAAATAGCGTTTACGGTGTCGATATTGCCAAAGAAGCCATAAAAAAAGCCGGTAAAAAATATCAACAGTGTCACTTTAGTGTCGCAACGTTATCAAAACTGCCTTTTGCAGAGAGCCTATTTTCTTGGATAGTATCGGTTTATGCGCCAATACTAGAAAAAGAATTTACCCGTGTATTATCACCAGGTGGTTTTTTGTTAACCGTAACTCCGGCTAAGCAACATTTAATGCAATTAAAACAGTGTATTTATGATGACGCTAAAGAGCATGATGTGGAAAAGTTACCCATTGAAAATTTATCACTTGTACATCAAGAAAATGTTTCTTATCAAATGCAGTTAAAGTCGGGACAAGACACCTTAAATTTATTGTCGATGACCCCTTTTGCATTTAAGGCCAGTGAAGAAGTTAAGCAAAACTTGTTAAATCAAGACAACTTTACTTGTCAGGCTGACTTCCTCATTCGTCTTTACCAAAAGTCATAATAAAAAAGCGATACGTTCATGACATATCGCTTCGTTCAAATGCTTAATAACTTATTGTACTTGCTAAGAATTTTTGTAGCGATTTTGAAAAGTTAAATTCAATAACTGAGCAAGGTCTAAGTAACGTGGGCGCTTTGAAGAAAGCTTAACATCCCCGCCACTTTGATTAACACGAGCTACACTTTCTTTGTACCAACCTTCTAATCCTGGCGGTAAAAATTTATCGGCTTTAATGCCCATAAAGATCAAGGCTTGTAACGGAAAGCTCAAAATACATAGAGTGTATAAAAGTGCTTGAGGTAAAACCGCCCAAGAACCAAAATATACTTGCATGATTAAACAAAACAAGGCTAATCCTGGCATTATTTTACACACCAAACGACTCATTCTAACCGCTTGATAATCAGAAAAATATTCGCCAAGTTCTGTGCGCGATGGCCATAAATTAATGTACTTTCGGCCGAGAACTATAATTTCTAAAATAGATAATTTCATAAATTACACACTACATTAGCGGTTGATTAAAAGATAGTACTAACTTGTTACCCCAATAAAATGCAATTAAGGCACAGTCATACTGATATAAGATTATTTTATTATACTTGGCTTAGATCAGGTATATATTATTTAGTATAGCGTGGTGATAATCAATGTTGTTAATTAATGTCGTTAGTCAGAATGTCAAATCCGCTGCTTATAGGATAAATACATTGGTTATGCCACCCAAGTACATTAGAACTGCTGATCATGAACATTCACTACTCCCCATTAAATATTAAGTAGCATTGACTTTGGCCCTCTTATTACACTTAGGTTAGTCATTATTTTTAATAAGTAAATCATTATAATTTTAGGAAGGTAGTCTTTAAGACTAATTTTTAAAATGGCAACTTTTCCGACAAAACGGTCATTAGCTTTGTTAACTCATGAACATATTTAGGGAGAATTTTAACCAGAAATCATTCTATGATTCATGGGCTGATGTAAGGTAATAGCGGTCAGTGCTTTTTCAACTCAGAACGCTAATGTTACTTGTTGTCCACCTCAGGGTGTGTTGTTAGCTAGCAACTTAGCCAACAACCTGATAAGTAATACTATTATTAAACTCCATAATAAAAGCTATAACAATTAATAAAATTCCACCTCCCATAAATATGCGATTAACAAACTTATATTTATGCTCGTTGTTACGTTTATCGTAATGATCAAGCACAACAACAAATAAGCTTAATGAGCCTAGAACCATAGACGTAATTATTAAATTTAATGTTACGCCTGTAAATGTCGTTCCATCGGATGAGCCTTTACCAGGAAGGTACAATTCACCGTGTTGATAACCGTAAACGGCATAACACAATAATCCAAGTCCCCATACTATATTAAAGACTCGCTCTGGTTTTGGGATAGAATTCGGAATATGTACGAACCTTAAAATTGCTAGCTAACGAGCCTGTAGAATTACTCGTTTTTTATATAATTTTTAATCAAAGTACTTTAACTGGATTATTTTCTTTTAACCATCAAAAAAATTTTAGAAAAAAATTTTAGAATGACACTCATTTAAAATACTGGCTTTTAAGTGGATAAGAATATTATTTCGGTGCTGGAAAACAAAGACAGCGTATGATGAATCAAAATTTAATAATGACACTCATCCTATGCCCATAAAGATCAAGGCTTGTAACGGAAAGCTCAAAATACATAGAGTATATAACAGTGCTTGAGGTAAAACCGCCCAAGAACCAAAATATACTTGCATGATTAAACAAAACAAGGCTAATCCTGGCATTATTTTACACACCAAACGACTCATTCTAACCGCTTGATAATCAGCAAAATATTCGCCAAGTTCTGTGCGCGATGGCCATAAATTAATGTACTTTCGGCCGAGAACAATAATTTCTAAAATAGATAATTTCATAAATTACACACTACATTAGCGGTTGATTAAAAGATAGCACTAACTTGTTACCCCAATAAAATGCAATTAAGGCACAGTCATGCTGATATAAGATTATTTTAATATACTTAGCTTAGAACAGGTATATATTATTTAGTATAGCGTGGTGATAATCAATGTTGTTAATTAATGACGTTAGTCAGAATGTCAAATCCGCTGTTTAATGGGTAATTACATTGGTTATGCCACCTAAGTACATTAGAACTGCTGAAGATGAACATTCACTACTCCCCATTAAATATTAAGTAGCATTGACTTTGGCCCTCTTACTAGCACTTAGGTTAGTCATTATTTTTAATAAGTAAATCATTATAATTTTAGGAAGGTAGTCTTTAAGACTAATTTTTAAAATGGCAACTTTTCCGACAAAACGGTCATTAACTTTGTTAACTCATGAACATATTTAAGGAGAATTTTAACCAGAAATCACTCTATGATTCATGGGCTGATGTAAGGTAATAGCGGTCAGTGCTTTTTCATCTCAGAACGCTAATGTTACTTGTTGTCCACCTCAGGGCGTGTTGTTATGTGTAATTTACCGCTTAAAAGGGCCATACATTTTAAGGGTGTCGTCTAATCCATTGATTATGGCAATAAAGTTAAAATCTTCACCGCCTTTATACAAAGTAAATGATAAGCCATCCATCATTAGTTGATTTTTAACTACACAAATATATTTATGATCTATTTTAAACATAATATTTGAAGAATTCTTATCTGTTAACTCATTAGAATTAAATAACTGACGAATATAATTCTCATCACTTTCCGAGCACGATTGAAATCCAACAGCAAATAAATTCGCTGAAAATAAGATGGTTAAAAGTGACAGAATTCTAATTAGTTTCATTTACACAATCGTGGTAGAGCGACCTATTACTAGGCAGACCCCACACAGATCCGGACGTGCGGAACTACCGCATCCGGCTCTTCAGTTATATATTCACTCGTGTAAAACACGACCCTAGTACCAATCGACAAGAATATATCGCTTGCTGACTTTGATACTCTCAATATTGAAATACTCTAACATCTTCTTGAAATTACGCCAGTTATAACTTCGTCGACCACTACGCCTGTTCAACCATTTGTACAAGTTATGTAATACATAGTCATATAAACACGCTAAACTTCGACTATTGTCGGGGAGCCCAAAGTAATTTCTAAACCCTATCAGTTTACGTTTTAATTGTGGCAGCCAATCCCTCAACTTAAATGAGCGTTTCGCTTTGATCCATTGGTAATATTCACTTAGCGTTGCCTTTTGCTTCTTCGCGCCAGTGCGCCGCCGCAGTCTTGGTTTACCCGTTGAATCTGTGCCCCAGTAAAACTCAAACCCTAGAAAGACAAAATGACGTTTTCGACCAACGTGAAATCGGCTGAAGCGCATTAACGATGTTTTGTCTTCTGCAACGTCTAAGTTGAATTTCTTTAATCGCTTCGGTAGTACCTTATAAAAGCGCTCGGCATCATTTGCGAATTGAAACGCACAAACAAAATCATCTGCATAACGTATCATCATTGCTCTGCCGCGCATCTTGGGCTTTACCTTCTTTTCAAACCACAGGTCTAACGCATAATGTAGATAAATATTGGCGAGCACAGGACTGATAATTCCGCCCTGTGGGCTGCCACTCGATGGTTTCGTAAAGACACCATCGGGGGATTTTATCCGCGCCTTTAACCACTGGTTAATTAAGTTAAGTATCGCCTTATCATCGATGCGTTGTTTGAGCATGTTCATCAACCATTCATGGTCAAGGTTGTCGAAGAAGCCTTTAATATCAGCCTCTACAATATAACCATAACCTTGAAACTGTAGATTAAGTGTCAAACTATGCACCGCTTGATGCGCACTTTTATTCGGTCGATAACCATAACTATTGCGCATAAAGTCTTGCTCCCAGATACTTTGCAGGATCTGGCTAACACTTTGTTGCACAAGTTTGTCATCAACCGTTGGCAGACCTAAGGGCCGTTGTTTACCGTTCGATTTAGGGATGAAAATTCGTTTAATATCATTAACTCGGTAGCATTTCTGCTTAAGTTGCTGACCTAAACGATCGATATTTTCGATTAGCTTAGCCTTGTACATAGGCATAGTAATGCCATCAATACCGGGTTTAGCTAATTTATTGAGTTGACCCCAACTTTGATACAAACTATCAGTATTTAGCAGTCCATATAAATTCTGAAATCTGTGCTTGGGGTGGGTATGTGCTTTAAATGCGATGGTATTAAGTGTAGTTGTCATAGTGGTTCCAGCCCTACTTTGTCTGGACTATGTGGCGGCTTAATACCGAATATAACTGTCAGCTCCTTCGCCATGTACAAGGCTTTCCCCTGCGCAGACTACTATGGGCTGATCTGACTTCCAAAGGGTCATCGTTGGCTTTGCTTTTGGCTAAGCTTCCCTACCACTGTCCTTGTGGAACGCCTTTGGATCTCTCAAGTTCTCAATACATCTCTTTATACATGCCACGGCTTAATAACTCCGCTGACTCGCCACAACCTCACCTTTCATTTACTATGAATAACGGCTGCTTTGCATGGACTTCGATGGCGTTACAAACCTCGTCAGTCAGACCTAAAATTTATCGGAGCGATACCAGCACTTCAGGGCCACGACAGCCCCTATGGCCTATATAATTCTCTGTGTACGCTTCACCAATATTGTTCGTGTGATGCAGTCCTCACTGCTGAAAAGCACTTGCTAATCTCACACTCCGCCAAAGGCGCAACACTCGATACAGGTGGTTGGTTAAACCTTACCTGACAGGGACTTTCACCCTGCAAGATGCATCAAGCTTAGCTTGACGCACTAACGCCCAAATAACAGGCTAAGTAATGGTTGGCTAAAATTGTGTAGCGAAACGTAGCCAACTGTTACGTGTCCTTGTTAATTTTCTTGTTAGGTTTTATTTCTAAAACTTCAGCCTTAGCATAATTATTATCAATAATCTTAACCCCTACAACTAACTCGATTACTTCTTCATTTGTTAATGAATTAGCTAATAAAGCTAAATCACCATCTTTAGTATGGCCTTTAAAAAGCTTAGCCATAAGTTTTCGGTTTTGTTTTAGATCAGTTATTCCAACAGAGTAATGATTGTCATACCCCCTTAATGAGGTAACTTGAAATTCACTTTCTAGGACATCCTTTTCGTATTTGTTTTTATCTTTTTCTGCAATTTTATTGATTTCATGCTTACCCAATCTTATGTCACCAAGTTGAATTGAGTCCGCATCGGAAGCCGCAGATATAATTTTTCTAAAAGTGCCATGTAATTGGCCTGATGTATCTTTTAATTGCGGAAGTGCTTCAATAGCTTTTTGCAGAGTCTTTTGTTTTTCAATTTCAATTTCTTTAATATTATCCATATGTGTACCAAGTACAAATGCACCTGAAATGGCTAATGAAATAAAACAAAGAGTAATAGCTGTGATTTTTTGCGTACTAGGTTTGGCCATTGATTCACCAAGTTTATTCAATAAGCCGGTAGCATCTGCTTTTATGTCTGTACTACCTTTTACAATGGTATAAACAAGCTCAATTTCATGTTTGTCAGCTTTTTTTAAAAATCTAGCATCTCCGCCATAAACAGTTTCACCATAAAAACTATTTAAGTTTCTCTGAATAAATGAAAGTTTTTCTAATAAGCCTGCAGGTAAAGTAGAGGAGTACCTTTCACCTTTTATGTTAATAGATATATTTGGCCAATTTTGAAATTCCAAATAATCATCGTATTCCTTAGAATTTAGAATCTTATCTAGTAGCTTCCAAGCATCTTCTTCATTTTTAATTACAACTGATTGCATCAGATATCCTATGTGGGTAACTCTAAAAACCTAACAGCTTATTATGAGGAAAAATTCCTTGTTTAAACAAAGAAAAAATCCTTCTTTCACATTTTAACATAATCAAAACATACCTTATTTATTCAATATCTACAATAAGTTACTAATAAAACATTTCGTTATGTTAAAGACATAAACGAGAATATTTCCTTTTTATTGGATGAAAGCAGGAAATAGCACCAAGCTGTACAAAAATACAGTGCATTTTATTACATAACAAAATAAATATAAACTGCGGAGTCAGGTTCATTGAAATATCAGCAATATGCTTAAGACGAAATATTAGTCGAGTTATACTACGTCTGCTTTAGGCTCACAATTGCCATAAAATAAATGAATAATTACATCTTTATTCTAAATGCTTAAAGATTTTAGGGTGGCAAACTTAAATATAATTTGCTAGCAACGATAAATGCAATTCGGTGGCACTGATGATCGATATTTCCAACTTATTAAACTTATATTAAATCAAACCTACTAATCGTAGAAAATTATTACTTTTATCTTGCCTTGTGAGTAAAAGTGCATTAATGCAAAAAAAACTATGGTTACAAATCACACGTATTATTACTCTACTCTGTGTATTCATGGTTAATATTACGATCTACCCTGATAAAAATACGATCTTTTAGCACTTTGATTACAAATGGGATATTTTAATAACTTATCTAAAAATTATTTTTTTAAATTGCACCTGTCACTTTTTAACCAACACGACAAGGGCTTTACAAACAAACACTTACACAGTTAAACAATAGTTGTACACAATGATACCCACAGCTTATGTGGATATCATTAAATGCACAATTTTTAAATTAGTACATTTAAATAACTTTATATTTAACTCTAGACATATAAATACACTAGCTTGACAGCAATAATTCATTTAATACGACCTAAGCACAGGTTAACCAGTTTATTAAATAGCAACTTAAGCATACTAGGTTGCACTGTATTGCATGATAATCGCTAGAGATCATACGTATTAACCGTTATAGTAATGCCCACAAGATTTAAATTATCGAGAAGTTATTTATGAGCAATTTAACCCTGCGCCGTTTAACTGAAACATTTGCGATTCATAGCTTACAGCATGAAAGTGCTATACCCGATGCGGTATTTAATGCGCCAATATTTTTTCTAGCCAAAACCTATGATGAAATTTCAATTGTGTTACCTGAACACATTGAAATTGATAGCGAAGAAGCTGAACTTGGTTGGCAAGCATTTGAAGTGGTTGGCCCATTAGATTTTAGTTTAACAGGCATAATGTCAAACATATCTACAGTTTTAGCGAATGAAAAAATCAGTATTTTTGCTATTTCTACGTTTGATACCGACTATGTGCTCGTAAAATCAGATAAAATAGCAGCAGCGACAAACGCCCTTATAAAACATAATTATCAAGTAATATAATCAGGAAATAAAATGACAATACTTTATGGCATTAAAAACTGCGATAGCGTAAAAAAAGCAAAAAAATGGTTAGAGCAAGAGAATATTCCTTACCAATTTCACGACTTTAAAACTGACGGTTTAAGCGCTGAATTATTACAAGAATTTATTAGCGCTTCAGATTTAACTTCCTTATTAAATAAACGCAGCACTACATTTCGTAATCTCAGTGATGAAATTAAAAACAACCTTAGCGATGAAGTTATAAAAGAAAACATTCTAGCACAACCTACGTTAGTAAAACGTCCACTGCTTAAACATGACCAAGCATTTTTAGTCGGCTTTAAAGACAGTCAATATCAAGAAATTTTCTGCTAGTTATAACGGTACCTTCATGACAAAACATACAAATATTACCATCTC
Organism: Colwellia sp. NW0002-52-1; assembly: GCF_057550865.1. Lineage (NCBI taxonomy): Bacteria > Pseudomonadati > Pseudomonadota > Gammaproteobacteria > Alteromonadales > Colwelliaceae > Colwellia > Colwellia sp. NW0002-52-1. Next base: position 117,024 of record NZ_BAAJLU010000008.1, read on the forward strand.
ATTAGCCCAAGCATTAATTGAACGTCCTTCTGTAACCCCAGAAGATTTTGGCTGTCAGCAGCTTATGTCTGAGCGTTTAGCCAAATTAGATTTTAATAATGAAAGCATGGTATTTGAAGATACCACCAACTTATGGTCTCGACGAGGTAACACTGGCCCGGTATTTTGTTTTGCCGGTCACACTGACGTTGTACCCGCTGGAAACCTTGACAGTTGGCATACTCCTCCATTCGATCCTGTAATTACTGACGGCATGCTTTATGGTCGAGGTGCTGCAGATATGAAAGGCAGTTTAGCCGCTATGATTGTCGCTACAGAACGTTTTGTTAACAATCACCCAGATCATAAAGGCTCAATTGCATTTTTGATCACCAGTGACGAAGAAGGCCCATTTATCAACGGTACTACGCGCGTTATTGATACTCTTGAAGCACGAAATGAAAAAATTGATTATTGTATTGTTGGTGAGCCTTCAAGTACGAGTAAACTAGGTGATGTTGTTAAAAATGGCCGTCGAGGCTCTATATCAGGTGAATTAACTATACATGGTAAACAAGGTCATGTCGCCTACCCTGAACATGTTATTAACCCTATTCATAAAGCTATGGCCGCATTAGATGAATTAAGCAAACTTCATTGGGATAACGGCAATGAATATTTTCCACCGACAAGTTTTCAATTATCTAATATACAATCAGGCACCGGGGCAACTAACGTAGTACCGGGTCATTTAACTGCCTTGTTTAACTTAAGATATAGCACAGAATTAACAGCAGAAATGATAGTAGAAAAAGTTGAGGCACTTTTAAATCAGCATCAACTCGACTATGACATAAAGTGGGTATTTAACGGCCAACCTTTTATAACTGAACCGAGCACACTGGTTGACTCTGTTGTTCAAGCGATTAAAACTTGCTGTAAGATTACTCCTGAACTCTCAACCAGCGGCGGCACATCAGACGGCAGATTTATTGCGCCAACAGGTGCACAGGTTATTGAGCTTGGCCCTTGTAATGCAACTATTCATCAAGTTAACGAATGCGTTGCAGTTCAAGACTTAATTTTATTAACTGATGTTTATTACCAAACCTTAGTTAATGCATTAACCGACCATGCCTAACATACCTAACATGAGCGAACTTGAGTTAATATTAACCGGTAAAACTGAGCGTCATATTCATTGGTTAACGCAAAATGTGGGTATTCACCATGAAATGCTATCAGCATTCGCTCAGTTAACATTAGCTGCTAAAGCTGCCGGTTTCGAGCTTTGTATAGCAAGCGGTTTTCGTAGCTTTGATAGACAGTTGGCCATTTGGAACAATAAGTTCTCGGGTATTACTGCTATTAAAGATAAAGCCAATCAAACATTAGCCATTGAAAAACTCAGTGAGCGTGAAAAAATAAACGCCATTATGTTATTCTCCGCATTGCCTGGTGCGAGTCGTCACCATTGGGGCTGCGACATTGATGTATATGCAAAAAATTTATTACCTCAAGATCAAGCGTTAGCACTAGAGCCATGGGAATATCAAAGCTCCGGCTATTTTTATCCTTTAAGTGTGTGGCTTAAAGAACATGCAAAATCGTTTGGCTTCTTTTTACCTTATGATAAATTTCGTGGTGGTGTTGCACAGGAGCCCTGGCACCTTTCGTACCTGTCACTATCGAAAGAATACAAAAAAGTTTATAGCGAGAAACTCTTAGCTGAGACATTGTTAAATACTGATATTCAGGGAAAAAACGAACTTTTACATTTATTACCAGAACTATATCAACGTTACATCATTAACACTGCTAAAGCTTAAAAGTAGCAAACAGCAAAACAGCATTCTTAACTAAAATAAACTAACAGTTTTGGTAAACATAAGATTTAGCCATAAACAGTTTCATTACGACAATAATGAAATTAGATTTATACCTGTATTTGGAGTATTACACTATGACCACTATGAGCACTATGAGCAGCATATTAACTGAAGCTTGGGTTGCACCCACCATTGTCATTATTGCCTTAGTTATATTAATTGGTAATTTAAGTACCTTTCAAAAAAGTGCAAAAACACCTTTGCGTAAAAAAAGTTTAAATGACTTAAAAGAAACCCTACCTAGAACACAAAAATCAGCTCACAAAATGCCAACAGTAACCAAAGAAAGTGATTTAGCCCAGAAAACAAAAAACTCCGATTAACGGAGTTTTTTATCACAATTTATCGCTGAGGATAATTCATTCAACGCATTAAAATGTATCTTTAAATGACAGTCCTGATTCCATAACGTCAAATATTTTTTCTAACGTTGCTTCAGGTAATGCATTGCCTTCACTATCAAATAGGGTAACAACAGATTTATCTGCCATTTTTTCTAGTTGAAATTGGTATTTACCATTCGGTAAATCTACAACAGGCACGCTATCGCCCCAAATACTATCCCAAAAACTGGTTTCAGGTTTAACATAATCAACAAAGTAAATTTTGGTTGATTCGTTAAGATCTTTAATTGTAAAGCCATGCTCTTCAAAGAACAACGGTAAATTAGACCACAACAAGTCTTCGTCAATTTCAACAATAAACGCTGGCTCGCCAGAAACATTTTCACCTAAGCTAACAAACTTATGATTAGCGCGTAACAAACGGTTTTCTTGTTGTTTTAAACGATATTGGAAATCAACTTGTGCAATAATTTCATTTAGCATGTTCATTTCAGCACGTTGTTGGTCAATAATATCTATTTTTTTACTGCCACCTGATTTATCGGTTTTCATGTAATCAAGTAACTCAACCACTAAAGCAACACTTCGTCCGTGCGACTTACTTTCTAGTAAGAAACGATATTTAATGCTTTCAGCAATGGTTATTTCTTTAAATAACCAGCTACCTTCTTCTACTTCTTTATGATACCAGTCTGATTCGAACTCAAAACCCTCTTCGTCGATTTGGGTTAGTTCAACGTTGTCTGATGCTAACTGGCCTTTTATGGCTTTTATGATAAAAGCACGTAAGTCTTCATCGTCAAGCACTTGGTCGAACCAAACTTTAGACGCTGAGGTAGTATTTTCTGTTCTTGTAGATGCGGCAACCGGCAATACAAGCGAAGGTGCTCGTACATCAACACTAGCGCCAACTGGCCCTTCATGGTTTATTTCATCAGTAACAAAGTATGTATCAACTTTTTTAGGCTTGGCTAAGCCTGAAGGTATTTTTAACGCAGGTACTTCTTTATGTTTCGCGTATTCAAAATCGCCTACTGCTTGCTTATTATTTACTGTACTACAGCTAGCAACTGCAACACTTAATAATGAAAAATAAAATATCTTGCGATTCATTAACACTCCCGAGAATACAAATCTGAATCTTTCTAAATTTAATTTTGCTTGTTATATTTATGATTAACATTTTTATTTATTACGACACGCTGTAAAAACATAAGGTCGTAAAGTTCAAGCAATACATCTATAACGCTATTTGATGACTGAAACAGGGCTAAGTTCCCTAAATCATCTCATTTATTTCATCGCTACCAAGTTAATGAGTTTATAGCTAAAATCAGCAGCGCACCATGGTACTTGCCTGAAAATACAAACACAAGATATTGAGGGTATATTTATCACAAAAGATACGAAAATAGTAACGCATTTTCTTTAGGTTTTATTTAACAAGGCGAAAATGCACCAATAGTAACAATTGAATGAGTGATTTACTTTTATTTGAGCCTCAGTTAAACCGCGATTAAAAGTTAGTTAACCTTTAGCTAAGCTTATTCTCGACAAGATGTTTTGTTATAAATACACCTAAGCTATGATTTATAATCAGGTCATTCAATAAAAACTGTTATAAAAGTTAGAACAAATAAAGCGAGCAATTTTGAAATTAAGCTATAAGCTAATTGTTAATTGTTAATTGTTAATTTTAAATTGGCTTAAAGCTTGCTCACTAGCATGTTTAAAAATAACTAACGAAAATATTATTTCTATAAGCCCACCAATAAAAGCCCCTATAAAAAAGTTAGCCGCGAACAGAATACAAAACATACCAGAAAACATTAGTACCGCACCTAAAATCCAATAGGTTTTAATGCCGTATAAAGTGTTAAAAACTAAGTAACGCACACCTATCGCCATTAACATTATTGGGAAAAACCATTCAATTTTAAGTTGTGAGACATAAAAAGCGATGAACAAGCCAACAAACAAAATAATGGTACTTTCTAAAGCGAGCTTACCCAGTGGATTATCTGACTGATGTTTTGCGGAACGTTTTAGCAATTTTGCAAGCAACAATGCTAATGGGTGAATAAGCATCCCACCAAAAAACAACACCAACATACTTGATTGATTGGAGTATAACAGTGCTGTAATGCCAGCTAGGCACCAAATAACACCCGAAACTAAAACCCCTGCTCCACCGCCAAAATACGCAGTGTTCATATCTTTTTGTGCAAGATCAAAATTCATTGTTAATACTTATAGCTCATTAATCGAAGTATCAGGCGAGTCGTTATTTTATCTCAGCCTAAAACGGATAATTTAACTTAACATACCTTAATATTAAATTAACCGCGTTATTTGTGTCTTAGTATTTCAGGATTAATATTTCTTGCTCGGTATCTGTGACTGGGTATTTTTAACTAGGTATTTGTGATTAGCTATTTGTGATTAGCTATTTTTATGACTACCATCACACAAGGGTTGATTATCAGTTACTTTACAGCCACAAAAATAAACCTTTTTCGATGCTATTGCTGTATATTTAACAGGAGTAAATTCAGTTCCTTTATGCGAACCATCACAAAATGGTTGCTTGGTACTTTGCCCACAAGCACACCAAAAATATGATTTTTCAGCTTCTACCTCAATGCCGTACGGTGTATCAGATGCTCTAACAGGTTTATTCATTATGTATTCTCCGTTATTTATAAAACGCTTAAATAAGCTCACAACAAATCTAATTAATCTATCAAATATAAAGGTAAGCCAATTAGAGGCTCAATAAGTATGTTAGCTATTCAGTTTTTCTCATCGTTCTACTACATACTTAGTTTATATTTTTCAAAGCGCATTAAACTGAAATGATTCCTTCAAGATATTGCACTGCTTTACCTGAAATATGAACTTTATCGCCTTTTACACTGCACAATAACTTTCCTCCGCGTGCAGATGCTTGAAAAGCGACTAAATCAAGTTTATTGAGTTTTATTGCCCAAAAAGGCGCTAAACCACTATGGATAGATCCTGTAACAGGGTCTTCGTGCCCGCCATTAGCTGGCCAAAAATAACGAGAAACAAAGTCATATTCAGTCGATTGAGCGGTAACGACTACATCAAAAGGCGCAAGCTGTTTAATCCATTCAATATTTTGTTGTACTGAACGAACAGCTGATTCATCTTGGTAAACCGCAAAATAAGCCTGATCATTTAGCAAAACTTCTTGGGGTTTAATTGATAAGCCATTGATTAGGGCAGCGGGTATATCGTCAACAATTTCAGGCATTTTATTTGGAAATATCATTTCAATATAACCATTACTTTGTTCTGTAACCGATAAATTTCCGACAGCTTTAGCGTAAAAGTTAATCTTCTTTACATCTTGATGTAGCTTAAAAATAACAAATGAAGCCGCTAAGGTTGCATGACCACAAAAATCGATTTCTGTTATCGGTGAGAACCAACGTATTTCATAACTATTCGTGGCTACTAGTTTTACAAATGCCGTTTCTGATAAGTTATTTTCCAAAGCAATTGCTTGCATTAAGGTATCATTGAGCCAATCTTCAACGATAATAACCGCTGCTGAATTACCTTTAAATGCTATATCAGTGAATGCATCAATGACATTAATTTTTAATTCCATAGGGGCAACATGCTCCGCGCGTTTAAGTAGAGTAGAACTGTGCTGTTATATTTATCAGCTTACCTTGATATTTAAAAGCTTAATCCAAATACTGATACAAAATGAACAAACATTATTCACGTTGGCTTTAGCTATGTAACATACGTTACAATAGCTTTTTTTAAATATCACAGTTAGGTTTATTGATGAGCGAGTATTTAGTTTTAACGGCCATGGGACCAGATCGTAAAGGTAGTGTTAGTGATTTAACTAAACTAGCCAGCGAATGTGGCTGTAATATTATAGACAGTAGAATGGCAATTTTCGGTTTAGAATTTACCTTAATTATGTTGCTTACTGGTAATAATAGAGCTATTCATCAATTAGAAAGTAAACTCCCCGCTGTAGCACATAAACTTGAACTTATCACTATGATGAAACGAACTTCAGGTTACCGGGATCAAGATTTTGTTCATCACTATCAAGTGGATTATGCCGGTATCGACCAGCCTGGCGTTTTAAAAGCTGTTACCGCATTTTTTGCTACGCGTAATATCGACATATCATCATTAAAGTCTGAAATTAATCAAAAAAACAATCATATGAGTGCATCCATTTTAATCGCACTGATGGAAGAAACCAGTATTGAAAATCTTGAAAGTGATTTTCTCCAATTGTGTGAGCAATTCGACGTTCAAGGCTGTATAAAGAAAGTCCAATCTAACCAAATAGATTAAACAACCAAATAACCGTTACACTCCTCGTGTATTAGCTAAATGAGAAAGGATAATAACAAATGTTAGAAATAGGCCAACCTGCCCCGAAATTTACATTACTCGATCAAAACAGTAATTCTGTTGAGTTAGACTCATTCAAAGGTAAAAAAGTACTGGTGTACTTTTACCCAAGAGCTTCAACACCGGGTTGTACCGTACAAGCTTGTGCATTAAGAGATTCTAAATCAGCACTTGATGATTTAAATGTAGTTGTATTAGGCATAAGTCCTGATACGCCCAAAAAACTTACAAACTTTATTAATAAACAAACACTGAACTTCACCTTATTATCTGATGAAGATCACGCAGTATGTGAAGCTTATAACGTATGGCAATTAAAGAAGTTTATGGGTAGAGAAAGTATGGGAGTGGTAAGAACATCATTTCTTATTGATGAGAATGGAAATTTAGAACATATTTTTAATAAATTTAAAACCAAAGATCATCACGAAGTTGTTCTAGAAGTATTAAACAAGCTGTAAATCATCACTGATTATTGCTTGAAAACACTCGCAAAAATATCTACACAAGTACCGACAAAAAAGGCTTAACAATTAAATTGTTAAGCCTTTTTTCTTACCAAATAATGGCGTGAAATATAGTCAACTTAGTATTATCCCAATTGATATAAACAATCAATCATTCTAAAGCGGTTTAAAATTGATCAGTTCATTAAGTCAATTGGTATTAGCTATTATCTGAGGAAAGTTGTAAATTTTGTTGATAATTATCAGCGTCTAAAAACCCAGGTTTTGCTAGTGCAACATCAGTTAACTGATTAACTACGTCACCAATAACAATTAATGTTGGTGGGGTAATTTTATGCTCTGCTACTAATGCTGCTAGGTTCGATATTTTTCCGCGAAAAATTTGTTGCTCGGGTTGCGTGCCTTTTCTGATAAGGGCAGCAGGTGTATTAGCATTGCGGCCATGCTTTATTAACTGCTCTGTAATACTTGGCAGAGTATTAATGCCCATATAGAACACTATGGTTTGGCTACTATCACTTAAGCTTTGCCAAGGTAAGTTCAACTGTCCGTCATTTTGCATATGACCGGTAATAAAAGTACAGCCTTGAGCAACACCGCGATGAGTTAAAGGTATGCCAGCGTAAGTGGTACAACCCGAAGCCGCCGTTATGCCAGGACACAGGTGGCAGCTAACACCATTTTTTAATAAATATTGGGCTTCTTCACCACCGCGACCAAATATAAAAGGGTCGCCACCTTTCAAACGAAGTACTCTTTTACCTTGCTGAGCATATTGTAATAAAAGTTCATTAATTCTATCTTGTGGTACACAGTGTTTAGCTTGTTCTTTGCCAACATATAGGCGTTCACAATCAGCCGGTAAAAGCGCCATTATTTCATCACTAACTAGGCGGTCATAAATAGCAATTTCTGCTTGTTCAATAAAACGTAAGGCTCGAATGGTAAGTAATTCTGCATCACCAGGGCCAGATCCAACAAGCGCTACTTCACCAGCTTGTAACTTAGATTTGCTATTTACGTTTTTCAAAACACTTATACTCTATTGATTTTTATATTAAAAAATTACGTTTTATATCGATATGGCAATATTTTGCCTTATTACAACTATTCGATTATAGAATAAAAAAAGTGAATTTTATAAACATTTTATTCAATAACTTAGTGCTAATTAACCTAAGCTATTTTAAATTTATCAAGGTTAGTAAAGGCAGAAACAACGCCAAGTTTAAGTTATAGCAAATGTAATAAGTTATTGACGATTTAAACCGCCTGAAAATAATCGATTCTTTATTTCAATGGGTATTTGCAGGTTTAATAGCCGAGAGTCAGTACAAGGGGAGTGAAAATGTAAACTAAAGCCTGAAGTAAGGCTTTAGTTTTTATAGCGCAGACAAGTTATCTAACCTGAACTCTGGATAATGAGTGCTTGAAACTCAAGTGAACCAAAAGCTTAGGTAATAAAGTAAATGCTATAGCCAGGTGAACATCAATAATAGACATCATCAATGCTTCATTTTATGCCATTTCCAAGGCAAAACGTTTATGAATAGCGCGCTATTTATCGACGTTTTAACACAGAAAATGGCTTAAAAGGGAGCATTGAGCAAGTGCTGCTTATCCAGAGTTCAGGTTATCTATTAACTCTCGGTAATGCCTTCAGCTTGTGTCGTTGTCGACCAAGCATTAAGCACTGCCTTAACAAGCGTTGCTAAAGGAATAGCAAAAAATACGCCCCAAAAACCCCACAAGCCACCAAACAATATTACCGCAATAATAATAGTAACAGGGTGTAAATTAACCGCTTCAGAAAAAAGTAATGGCACTAACAAATTACCATCAAGCGCTTGAATAATTGCATAGGCTATCATCACATAACCAAACTCAGCGCTGGTACCAAATTGAAATAAAGCCACCAATAAAACCGGTAAGGTTACTATGGTTGCGCCTACATAAGGAACAAGCACTGAAAACCCGACTAAAACCCCAAGTAAAACGGGATAGTTAAGCCCTAAGGTTATAAAAGCTATGGTTGATGCTGTGCCAATGATAATAATTTCGATTAATTTACCTCGCATGTAATTCATGATTTGTTGATTCATCTCACTACCCACTTGCTTTGCCATTCGGCGGTCTTTGGGTAAAAATTTACGCAAACTATCAAAAAGTACACTTTTATCTTTCAAAAAGAAAAACACCATTAACGGCACTAAAATAAGATAAATCAATAATGCGACCACATTTGAAATTGAGCCAAGCGATGCTTGTAATGCTAACTGCCCCCATTCAATTAACTTATCATTAACTAAGGTAATAACGTTGCCGATTTGTTCGGCACTAACCAATTCAGGGTACTGCTCAGGCAAGGCCAATAAATAGGTATGCCCTTTGCCAACCATTTGAGGTACTTCTTGAAGTAAATTAGAACTTTGCTGCCATATCACTGGCATTAAACCTAATATTCCCACTAACGTTAGTCCGACAAATACTGACACCACAATAACGACAGAAAGACTACGAGACAAACCAAACTTTGCGAGTTTGTTTACCGGCAAATCTAATAAAAAGGCAATGGCAACGGCGACAAAAACAGGCATTAACAAACTACTAAAAAAATACACAAACAAAAAAGTACAAATTAGGATAACCATTAAGGTTACCGCACTCGGATCCGAAAAATTTCTTTTGTACCAATCGCTAAACAGTGAAACCATAATATTTATTTTTCCATTCTAATCATTAATTCAATAATATGTTGATCAATAATACGCTCTTCAAAGTAAAACCCTTGCTTTAATAACAACTTAGGAATATCTTTTTTAGACCCGTTATCGCAAATACGTATCAGACAACTATCAGTGGGTGTTAACTTTCTTAGTATTAAGCGTAAATTTACCAGTGGAACCGGACATTTATCTTGTGTGGCATCGTATTCGTAAGTCATAAATAAACTATGCGTGGTGCTTTAGTTTGATTATCTAATTTGCGACAATTGATTACAATGACATTTGGTAATTCTTTTGATGTATTTTTAATAATTTAAAGAGGTTATAGAAAATATATGAGCAAACTTTCTGAAAATCCAAGTCTTAAAGAGATTAATGCTTATAAAAATAAATTAAACTGGGGCGATATTCCCTCGATTTATCAATTAGCGAGCAATGCTATAAGAGAAATGGACGGAATGTTAACTCATGGTTTCAATAACCCTTTTAAACAATTACTCGACCAAAGCAATTGGAACCTAAAACTTGCTAAGCAATCGAGTAATATTACAGGTAAAGTATCGACAGGTAAGCCAAAAATTTCACTTTATCATAATATTAATGAACAAGATTATGAGTTACATTGTTACCCAATGAATAATAATGAACCGGTAAAAGAAGCTCAGTTTAATAATCCGCATTGTCCATTTATTGTTTGGACACCGCAAACAATGCAAATATTGTTTAAATTGAACTCATTAGTACCTTTTATTGTCTACACCTTTCAAAAAGGTGATATCGCCGATTATGCCCTTATTCGTTATGCAAACCAGCGTGTTGATGAACTTATTAGCGTGCTTAGCCAGTCTTTTGACATTATTGATATCAAAGGTTACTCAATTGCTGAGTTTTGCAAAGAAATTTATCGTAAACACTCAGAATTACAAAGCTAAATTATGACTAACGATAATACATTTTATAAAATGGAAAACTAAATTTGTTTAAATTAAAACCGCTTATTATTGCACTTGCCTTTACTTCAATAACAACGAGTGCTTTGGCAGCGAGTGCTGAAACCAATAGAAATAAATTACCTGAAATAGGATCAGCAGGTGTCAGTGTTCTCTCTATTGAAAAAGAACGCCAAATAGGCGGTGAAATGATGCGTCAAATTCGTGCCACTCAACCGATATTGCATGATCCCGTACTAACAGAATATATCAACGATTTAGGCAATCGCATGGTGCGAAACGCTAAAGATGTTAACTACAGTTTTGAGTTTTTTGTTATTCGTAACCAAGAGCTTAATGCCTTTGCTTTTTTTGGCGGACATATTGCTATTCATAGTGGCTTGATCACAACCGCAAATACAGAAAGTGAGCTAGCCTCAGTTGTTGCACACGAAATATCTCATGTAACGCAGCGCCACTTAGCCAGAAGACTTGAGTCTCAAAACAAATCTCAACCATTAACTATGGCGGCTATGGTGTCTAGTGTTTTACTTACGCTAATAAACCCAACCGTAGGCATGGCAGCGCTTAGTACAACAATGGCAGCCTCACAACAAGCCAGCATAAATTACACGCGAGGCAACGAGCAAGAAGCCGACAGAGTTGGCATTATGCTACTCGTTAATAGTGGCTTTAACCCGCAAGGTGCACCTGATTTTTTCAACATAATGGCAGAAAAGTATCGCTACACATCAAAGCCCCCTGCCATGTTGTTAACTCACCCACTACCTGAGTCACGTATTGCAGACGCCAGAATTAGAGCACAAAACTTTTCACCTCGCCCATTAGCGCCAAGTTTAGCATTCGAGCTCACTAAAGCCCGAATAAAGGCAAGATATGAAGGCGATGCTGAAAGTAACATTATTAATTTTCAACAAAGCATAGATAAACAACGTTATGCTATTGAAGCAGCAGCGCGTTATGGCCTAGCGTTATCTTATTATGAAAATAAAGACTATGAAATTGCCGTTAAGCAGCTAGAGGCTTTATTAAAAAATGACAATAGAAATTTATTTTATGCCGATGCCCTAACCGACGCCTATATTGGGGTTAAAGATTTTGATAAAGCGATTGCAATGCTTGACGAGTTAAACTTATTAATGCCGAACAACCAAGTCGTGACATTAAATTACGCGAACGTGTTAAATGAAGCCGGAAAATATGCGCAAGCCGAATCATTACTGCAAACTTTTTTAGTGTTAAGTCCGAAAAACTTTATTGCTAATGATTTACTCACCGAAGTGTATAGAAAACAAGATAAAAAAGCCTTAATGCATGCAACGAAGGCTGAAGTTTTCGCACTATTAGGCGCTTACCCTAAAGCGGTTGACGAATTGCAAACAGCATATAACTTTGTTGAAGATAACCCATTATTACAAAAACGCATGAAAGGTCGAATATTGCAACTGCAAGAACAACAAGAAAAGCTTAAACGCTTGTAAAAAATCAGTTAAAATAAGCTTAATTTGATGAACTTAAAATAATCTAAGAGAAATACATGTTAACGATTTATCACAACCCTCGTTGCTCAAAAAGCCGACAAACACTAGCACTTATCGAAGAACAGAACCATGAAGTCACTGTTGTTGAATATTTAAAAAACCCTTTAAATGTTACTGAAATTGGAGCTCTGTTAACCTTGCTTAACGTTTCGCCGCTTGAAATGATGCGAACAAAAGAAGCCGAGTTTAAAGAGCAAAATTTATCTCAAGCTGATAACGCTACGTTAATTGCTGCAATGGCTGCAACTCCTAAGTTAATTGAGCGCCCTATTGTTAGTGATCAAACACGTGCCATTATTGGTCGCCCACCAGAAAACGTGCTGACATTAATGCAGGCTAAAAATTAAAATGGCAACTACACCACGCTTTTCAACCACAAGACTTAAACAAATAACCTTATTTGGCTACTTTTCATTATTATTTTATATGCCATTTTGGTTGATCATTGTTAGTGATGACACAGCGTTATCAGTACCATTAACACTGGCATTTTTTACACTACCTTTATTGTTTCCCATGAAAGGCTTAGTTCAGGGCAACCCATATACTTATGCATGGTCAAACTTTATTGTGATGATTTATTTTTTGCATAGCTTAACAACGTTGTGGGTTTCAGCTGATGAGAAATTATGGGCTGTAGGTGAACTAATTTTAGCTACCACTATGTTCATTGCTGGTAGTTACTATGCTAAATATCGCGGACAAGAGCTTGGCTTAAGTATTCGTAAAAAGAAAGAATAAACAACGCTATTCTTCGATAATTTCTCTCTAAACAAGTAGTTTGGTTTTTTAACCAAAACTAAGCACGAATCACTTGCCATTAAAAAAACACTAAAGTTACCTTTCATTAGTGTTTTTTTATCTTCGCTTACCGTGAATTAACCCATCTTCTTTCTTAAATAGCCTGATCTCTGGATAATGAGAGCTTGATACATAAGTGAATCAAAAGCTTAGGTGGTAAAGTAAATGCTATATCGAGCTATTTATAAACGTTTTAACGCAGATAATGGCTTAAAAGGGGCATTGAGCAAGTGCTGCTTATCCAGAGTTCAGGTTAAACACATTACTCTTTACTAACAGAACAAATTTGTATAAAAATAGTGCAGTATATTTATTATCTGATGACTAAAGTAAACTCAGCTACAACAGTACTATATATTAACCACACAGCAAACAGGGGCTAAAATGAATACTATGCATTTACAACCTAATATTTTCTCCCGCATAAAGTATCGTACGATATTAGCTGCTGCTGTTTTAATAATACAAGGTTGTGGAGGTGGCAGTGGCGCTAAAAATGAAAGTAATGAACCTATTGATGCCTATACACCTGTGGTAACACAAACAGGTATAATCGCTTTTAACGAAAACAGCAAAACTAATCAACCGGTTGAACTGTTTCTTTACTATCCTGACGACTCCCTAAATAATATAAGTTGGCAACAAACTGCAGGCAATGCAGTTGTATTTCTTGCTGACAATTCAAAAGGCATTGCTTTTACTCCTTCTTTTGCTGGTGATTACAGTTTTCAAGTAAGTTTTAATCGAAATGGTCAAAGTGAAACCCTGTCTCATTCTTTTACCGTATCAAACGAAAATAGCCAAATAGCGGCCAGGCTCGGGCATACAGTATTAGAAGGTAACAAGGTTTCTTTGCGAGTCAGCCTAGAAGGTGAACTATTACAAAATAGCATTACTTGGCAGCAACTTTCTGGCCCAAATGTTACTTTTAATGAAGCCACTGATGGTCAATATGCTGTTTTCTTTACGGCACCTGCGGTAAGTGCTGATAGTTTAGTTACCTTTAGCGTTAGCGCTTCAAACGGTACATCACAGCAACAAGATACAGTGGCTATATTAGTAGAAAACGCTGCAAGTATTAGTGGTAATGAGGATATCGCCTACGACACAAGGTTAGCCAAGGTTCACCCGTTTAATGCTAATTCACCCTATGCTGATGTATTGGTAGATTGCGTTTACAGTAATGCCATAGATTTTCGCACTAGCTGTCGCTTAAGTGACTTACCCTTAATAGCGCAAGATACAACCAACCCCACTGTTGAAGATATAATGAACCGTGTTGTGGTTTCACATGACTGGATGGGGCAACGCTTTAAAGAGTTTTTACAAAACTTTGATCCACAAGACGACTTTAAAAATTTATTACGCGCCACCACCGCCATTGTTATCTCCTATGACGTTCGCCCTTCCTATTATTGGGTAGTTACTGGTGCTATTCATTTAGACCCGAATAACTTTTGGTTAACCCCCGATGAAAGAGACACCATAAACGAAGCGCCCGACTATCGCGCCTCATTTGGCGACAGTTTAAACTTTGCCATGCCCTGGAGATATGTTAAAAATAATGATTACGCTAGCTATTATTATCCAGGAAATAGCCGAGTAACACGCAGTGCGAACGACGGGCTTTATAATTTGGCCTCTTTGATGTATCACGAACTCGCCCATGCAAATGACTTCTTTTCCCAAAGCACTTGGCAAAACTTAAACCGCAATGATCGTATACTCGACGCTGCCGATAAAATCATACAGTCTACAGGTATACCCTCAGATTTATTAAGCCAATCGTATCCGCTAAACGGCGCTGAAATGTACGGCTTAGCAAAAGTTCGCTACCAAGGCGAAACAGCAACAAGCCTTGAAAAAAGTTATACTCCAAGTGATGTAAGCCATTTTTTCAGCCCTGAACATGCGCCACAATTTTACAATTACACCAGTAAACGCGAAGACTACGCTATGCTATTTGACGGTTTTATGATGAAAGCCCGATATAATGTTGACCGCGATATAGCGGTTACAAATCAACCTCAAAGTGAAAGTGAAGAGCACCGCGTAAATTGGGGACAACGGGGTCGTATTGGCGATGAAAACATTAAACCAAGAGTTGATTATGTAACACGCAGAATATTGCCTGAATTTACCTCTGCCGCTAGCATGATTAATAATTTATCAGCGCCAATTGCCATGGAGCCAGGTAAAACGTGGAACGAAAATTTAGCCATTAGCCCTATCATTAATCAGCTTAATACAAGCGTAATTAATGATATAAGCGCTAAAAATATCAAACAGAATAAAATTAATTTAAACGGCCCTATGTTTTATGAGAAAGCTATACCTATTCGACAATAATAGTAACGTGTTTATTAGTTGTATAAATTTATACCGTGTTCAGTTATTCATGTAAGCTGATGGGTGTCACCTTATATTACTGTTTGATTGTCTTCAAACTGAGTGTCATTATTAACTTTTCTTAACATGGCGTTATATGTAAAAAAGGTTTATATGGGGACTCTAAAATTAATACTGATTTTTTCAATTATAATTACACTAAAAGTACATTCAATTGAAATTTCAGAAGTGCAATCTGGATACATGTGTGGAGTAGAATCGGGCATGTCTTTCGTTTGCCATGATACGCAGGATATTTACCTTACCGACCAGAGTAAGTGTACCTTTAATAAGGAGGTAGTTCCTTGTACTTGGTACGGATACTCTTTCATATACACCGAAAATATAAAAGGTTCTAGTCTCCAGTGTCTCTATAAATCATCAAAGAAGGCTACGGCTGGAAACACTGTTGAAATAACCGGTAGGAATGTTAATTCTTTCGAGTTCGAGTTGGTACTGGAAAAAGAGTCCGGCTTCTTCTCTAATCCACTATATTCAGTGTATAAAATTCGAGATAAAAAAGAAGAACCAGAAATAGCTAGATGGTTATGTAAAGCTGAAGGTAAAACAGTTTTAGATATTTCTCTAAGGCTTTATTCGCCCGCACTGCCATTCTAATTACAGAAATTAGCAAGAAAACTCATCCTAAATGTTATTGCTATGTAGTAAATTGTATTTATCTTGAGTGTCATAGATTAATCACGTAATTTGAGGCTTAATTTTAAAAGATAAACTCTAAGCATTATTTTAAGCAAAGGAGTCTGCATTGCTCTCTTACCTCAAATAAGCTAAGTTATTTTGGCTGTTAATGTTATTTAGCTGGCCATTTTCATGGTTTATAAGTTTATTCGCTAATGACTATAATGGTTCAAGTTTTTGGCACACGATGTTTTTTGAGTACTTAGCTTGGTCTGCTATTTTATTTCCATTATATTATCTTTTAATGCTTTACCTTGGTTATAAAGCTAATAAAAATCTTGCACCTTCATGGGTTAAGGTTTTAGTGACATTTTTACCTTTATTGAGTGCAACACCATACGCTACCTTATTCTTATTTGTATTTTCAATTATTGCTGCTGTGAGTGCAGTGTAAAATTGCTTATAAAAAATAATAAAAGAACTAAATGATGTTAATGTGCTCTCTAGCTATAAGCTTTATAAACGGCTTATAAATTGAGGCATTAAAACAAAACATCTTTAATGAAAGGAATAGTAATTCGGCGCTGGTCTCTTATAGAGGCTTGATCAAGTTGTTCTAACGCGGCAATTAAGCTGGTCATATCTCGAGATAATCGATTAATTAAAAAGCTAGCCACCTCATCACTTATATACAACCCTCTTTGCTGCGCTCTGTATTGCAATGAAAAAGACTTTTCTTCATCGGATAATGGTTTTACTTGTTCCGTTAAGCCCCAACTCAGTCTAGAAACTAAATCAGGCAAGCTAATATTTAAGTTCGTTACACTTTGATCACCGGTAATAATCAAACATTTATTTTGTTCAACCATACGGTTATATAAATCAAATACGCCTTGTTGCCATTTTTTATTGCCAGCAATCAATTGAATATCATCTAAACAAACTAAATCTATATTCTCTAAGCCATCTAACACATCAACCGAAAGCTGTGTGAGCTCAGAAAAAGACAAGCATAATGAGGTAATGCCTAACGTGTCAGCATAGGCGCAACTAGCATGTAGCAAGTGGCTTTTTCCAACGCCAGATAAGCCAAATAAATACATACTGTGTACTTGTTTGTTGCTTTTAGTTATTTGATCAAGAAAGTGGGTTAGTTGTTGCACAACCATTTGGTTGCTTTGGCTTTTAAAGCTCTCGAAAGTTTCATCGTCGGGTAATTGTACCGATAGCGTTAATTGCGATACTTTTTTCACTTTTCACCCCAATAAAACATTGGTATTTGCTCGCTATTTTCAGGTGCAGCTAATGGGTCTATATAGCGATTTAGCTGTTCGCTTAGCTTTAATGAGGCGAGTAAAGCTTGTTTTGAGCCAATTAAAGCGAGCTTAAAACGTCTATTGGTTGCCTTTGCACTGATCAATTGCACTGACTGCACAGCCGATAAATCAGCTAAGAAGTCTGACACAGCAATTAAGTCTGCTAAAGTTGCGATATTTGCCACATCTATTTCAAACTCATTACTGTTGGTTGTAGAAAGCGCATATTGTTGATAAATAATATCAGTAATGTCTGACAATGCCGTCGTTAATAATTCTTCAGCATTATCTCCAGAGTATGGCTGACTAAATACTTGTGCATGCTCACTTTCTGCATCTGTCATTAAGCTCCAATCAACAATTAAACTGTGATTTTGACAAAGCGGACAAGCTTGTGGATCTTCTGGAGTTGGCACTAAACTCGAATTAGATAGCCTGATCACGACCACGGCCTCTGCTGAATATCGTGCAGAAGCTTGTGCAACGGGTTGAGAAAAACGCCCCCAAACATCGGTGAGTGTTAAAGCAGTAACATCGGTTAAATCCATAATAGGCATTACAACAGGTAAACCGCGTAACTGAGAAAAGTTGTCAATTACGGCAGGCAACAAAGAGTTTGACGTTGAAGAAACTATTTTTCGTTCGAAGCCATTTTCTTCAACCAACCAAAGCATAACCTGAGGTCTTAATCGCCCCCAAATAGCTAGGTCACTGTCTTTAAAGAGTTGATTTATTTTGTCTTCATCAAATGAGACATTAAGCAATACATTGTTATTGTTGTCACGTATATATTGATATTGAGTGACATATTTATTGTAATTTTTTTGCGCTTGATTAATTAGCGGATGGTCAATTTTTTTCCCACCAACTTTCACTAATATAGCACTCAAGGCACTTTTAAGTGCTTGGTTACGATCGTCATTCGATTGTGACGTTACAGCAACTTTTGCGCTGTACAAATTTTCAACTTCGATAGCGCTAATATTAAGCGGTAATACAAAGCAAAAGAAAAGTAGACAATTTCTGAACATATATGGCTTAAGCATGTGTTTCATAATGAAGATCTTACCATAATGTTACTGATTTTTATCACATATAAAAAATAATTTATTTTAAAGATTTTCAGCGGGTCTTTGCGCTGATAGAATGTGCGCCTTTATCGTACAAGTAAACTAACAACATAATTGAGGTTTCCCGTGAGCGAAGAAAAACAGTCTTTAAGTTATAAAGATGCTGGCGTAGATATAGATGCAGGTAATGCCCTAGTTGAAAATATTAAAGGTGCAGTAAAACGCACTACTCGTCCAGAAGTTATGGGAGGGCTAGGTGGTTTTGGTTCTGTCTGTCAACTTCCTACTGGCTATAAAGAACCTGTACTTGTTGCTGGTACTGATGGCGTAGGTACTAAGTTGCGTTTAGCTATCGATCTAGAAAAACATGACACTGTAGGTATCGACTTAGTTGCCATGTGTGTTAATGACCTAATTGTACAAGGTGCTGAACCGCTATTTTTCCTCGATTATTATGCTACAGCTAAACTTGACGTAGCTGTAGCTTCAGCTGTTGTTGAAGGTATTGCTGAAGGTTGTGTACAAGCAGGCTGTGCGCTTGTTGGTGGTGAAACCGCTGAAATGCCAGGCATGTATCACAAAGGCGATTACGATATTGCTGGCTTTTGTGTTGGTGTAGCTGAAAAGTCTCGTTTATTAGACGGCACTAAAGTTGCTGCTGGCGATCAACTAATAGCATTGGGTTCTTCTGGTGCTCATTCAAACGGTTATTCTTTAGTGCGTAAAGTGTTAGAAGTAAATAACACCAATACTAATGACTTGCTTGACGGTAAACCATTAGCAGAGCATTTATTAGCGCCAACAAAAATTTATGTTAAATCTGTTTTAGAATTACTTAAGCATGTTGATGTACATGCATTGTCACATATTACGGGTGGCGGATTTTGGGAGAACATTCCACGTGTTTTACCAGAAAGTGCACAAGCAATTATTGACGGTAACAGCTGGCAGTGGCCTTCAATCTTTAACTGGTTACAAGAAAACGGCAACATCAGCGAACATGAAATGTACCGCACATTTAACTGTGGTGTTGGTATGATCATTGTTGTGCCTGCTGACGAAGTAGAAAAAAGCATTGAAATTCTTAGTGCTCAAGGCGAAAATGCTTGGCACATAGGTGCAATTGCTGACTTACAAGCAGATCAAGAACAAGTTATTATTAACAAAGGTTAATCATTAATGCGAAGCCGAATTGTAGTACTAATTTCTGGCGGCGGCACTAACTTACAGGCAATTATTGATGCCAGTAAGCAAGAAAACTACGGCGGCGAAATAGTCGCTGTAGTTTCTAACAAAGCTGACGTTTATGGGTTAACTCGAGCACAAGATGCCAACATTGCAACCGCTGTGCTTTCACATAAAGACTTTGATAGTCGAGAAGACTACGATACTGCGCTGATAAGTGAAATTAACCATTACCAACCTGACCTCGTTGTTCTTGCTGGCTTTATGCGTATTTTAACGCCTAAATTTGTGCAAAAATTTCAAGGTCGATTAATCAACATACACCCTTCTCTACTTCCTAAATATCAAGGTTTGCATACACATCAACGTGCTATTGACGCCGGTGATAAAGAGCATGGTGTTAGCGTGCACTTTGTTACTGAAGAGCTGGATGGTGGCCCAGTAATTTTGCAAGCAAAGGTTCCTGTATTTCCAGAAGATACCGCCGATGAATTAGCGCAAAGAGTTCATCAACAGGAGCATCGAATTTATCCTATGGTGGTAAACTGGTGCTGTACTAAGCGCGTTACTATGGCTCAAGATCAGGCATTATTTGATGGTGTAATCTTACCTGTTTCAGGTTATGCTAGTGAAGAGTAGCATTTAACCTAGAGAGTTTACCATTTTGAAATCATTAGCTTATATACCTTTATTTTTATCTTGTATTACATGTAATGTCTTGGCAGAAGATAAAGCAGCAAGCAAAGTGATACCGGCGTTTAGTGCAAAATATGTTATTTTGAACAACGATAAGTCGGTTGGTGAAGCAACACGTAAATTGAGTTATCTCGATAATGGTCTGGCAAAATACAGTTATCATACCAATATTGAGTGGTTAATTTTTTCTGATGCCCGTGATGAAACGTCAATTGTTAAACTTGAAGGAAATAAAGTTATTCCGCAAAGTTTTGAATATGTTCGTGAAGGCACTGGCTCAGATAAACATTATAAATGGCGTTTCGACATTGAAAACAACCTTGCTGTTGATGAAATTAAAAAGCGTAATAAAAATGTTGAATATCCTGAAAATATTCAAGACCCGCTTAGTTACCATTTACAGCATCGTCTTAATTTGATTGATAACGCTAAACAAGAGCATTTTGTTTACCCTGTTATTAAAACATCGGGCACTATAAAAAACTATGTTTACCAATATGACGGTGAAGAAGAGTTGATGTTGCCCTATGGCTTGGTGAAAACCATTAGGTTGAAGCGTGAAGTTGTTGAGAAAAAACGGGTTACTTATGCTTGGTTTGCACCTGAGTTAAATTACTTGTTGGTAAAACTGAATCAAACTAAAGGTGATGTAGAACAATTCGAAGCACAATTAAAATCTGTTGCTAACGATAATGCACCAACTATCAAGTAGTTTGAATAAGAGACAAAGGTAAGCGACAGTTTATTTCGCTTACCTTAACGTTTAAAACTAAAGTTTTTATCTTAATTTTCTTGATTCTATATTTAGCCTATTACTCATTCTGCATACTCTACCTGTTTAGTCACTCTGCTTAGTCTTCCTGCTTAGTTTGAAACATTAATTCCCCTTTGCAAAACAATAGCCCTTCACCAGCATACATTCTTTGCCAGGTTTCATCGCCGGTTAAAGGTTGTGTAGCAATTACAGTAACAATGTCATTGTCTGTAGTTTCATGATCAAAGTTCACCACCATTTCTGCATCTATTAAACTTGCATTACCAAAAGGTGCCCTACGTGTTAACCAATGTAAATTATTACTGCAGTAAACCAATAAAAAGTCACCGTCGGTTAATAATAAATTAAACACACCTAATTTATGTATTTGCTGACAAAGGCTAATAATATAGTGAAACATCACTTCGGTGTTAGGCTCTTCACCATCAAATTTTTTCAGCAGTTGATCTAATATCCAACAAAATGCTTGTTCACTGTCAGTCTCACCAATGGGTAAATGATATTTAGTGGTTAATTGAGCTTTATAATCCGCTAACTGGCCATTGTGAGCGTAAGTCCAATTTTTTCCCCACATAGGACGAATAAAAGGATGGGTATTAACTAAAGAAACATCACCAGAATTGGCTTGTCGAATATGACAAATCACGGTTTCGCTTTTTATTGGATAGTTAGTTACCAACTCAGCGATAGGTGAATGCGCTGAAGGTAAAGGATCTTTAAAGCTCCTGCAGCCTTTACCTTCGTAAAAGGTAATGCCCCATCCATCTTTATGTGGTCCGGTATTACCACCTCTCTGCATTAAGCCACTAAAACTAAAGCAAATATCTGTTGGTACGTTGGCACTCATAGCCAGTAATTCACACATAATATAAAACCAAATAAATAAACAAAGGTAAAACCTAAAAAGTACACCATGACAATAACGACATTATTCCTCATAATTACGCTAAACAGTATTGTTTTTTATTAACTATAATAAATAATACTGATGTATTTTACGTTGAGCTAAGCGCACAATAATCGTGTTTTGAGTCAATGTTACCAATATTTGGAGATAAAGCAGCTAAGTAACTATAAATAATTTGAAATTATGTGACAGACGAATTAAGCTTAAATAATTGATCTGGTCTGACCTTTCTTTCGTATAGTATTTTTAAGATAGCGTTAAACCTAAATTTTACACTAAGGAATAAATGTGGACTACTTAACTTGGATACTCATTGCTATAGCATTATGCGGGTATATGGCTTATTCACGCGCCTCACTATCAACTTTTACTATGTCATTCGCTTTACTGATGATTGTTGGCACTTTTTTCGGTGTTATCGGTTTCTTCGGTTGGTTACTTTTCGTTATTATTGCCATACCGCTAAATATTAGCGATATTCGAAAGCAATATATATCTAGCCCGTTACTTGCAATGTTTCGCGGCATTATGCCCGAAATGTCAGACACTGAACAAGAAGCTATTGATGCAGGTACAACTTGGTTTGAAGCTGAATTATTTCGCGGCACTCCTGATTGGAAAAAGCTACATAATTACCCTAAGCCTCGACTAACCCCTGAAGAGCAAGCGTTTTTAGATGGCCCAGTAGAAGAAGTTTGTCGCATGACAGACGATTGGGAAACCACACATGAGCTTGCCGACTTAACACCTGAAGTATGGCAATATTTAAAAGATAATAAATTCTTCGCCATGATCATCAAAAAGCAGTACGGCGGTCTTGAATTTTGTGCTTATGCACAATCTCGTGTGCTACAAAAGCTTTCTAGTGTTAGCACTGTGCTTGCTTCAACGGTCGGTGTACCAAACTCACTTGGTCCTGGCGAATTATTACAACATTACGGCACTAAAGAACAACAAGATTATTATTTACCTCGTCTAGTTAAAGGTGATGAAATTCCATGTTTTGCTTTAACTAGCCCTGAAGCTGGCTCAGATGCTGGTGCTATTCCTGATTTCGGCGTTGTTTGTCGTGGTGAGTTTAATGGTGAAGAAGTGCTAGGTATGCGCTTAACATGGAATAAACGTTACATAACTTTGGCTCCTGTTGCCACTGTTCTTGGTTTGGCATTTAAATTACAAGACCCTGATCACTTGCTAGGTGAAGAAGACTTAGGTATAACTTGTGCGTTGATACCTACAGATCTTGAAGGTGTTATTACAGGTCGTCGTCACTTCCCACTTAACGTACCATTTCAAAATGGTCCAACTCAAGGTGATGGCGTTTTCGTTCCATTAAGTTTCATCATTGGTGGCCCTGAAATGGCTGGCCAAGGGTGGCGTATGCTAGTTGAATGTTTATCTGTTGGCCGTGCGATTACTCTCCCCTCTAACAGTACCGGTGGTATTAAATCACTTGCGCTAGCAACGGGTGCTTATAGCCGTATTCGTCGTCAATTTAAAATTTCAATCGGCAAAATGGAAGGTGTTGAAGAAGCACTGGCTCGAATTGGCGGTAATGCTTATTTAATGGATGCCGTAACGACAATGTCGACAGGCGCTATTGATATGGGCGAAAAGCCAAGTGTGATCTCGGCAATTGCAAAATATCATTTAACTGAAAAGATGCGTTCTTGTGTTGCTGATGCTATGGATATTCATGGTGGTAAAGGCATTTGTATGGGCCCAGGAAATTACTTGGCTCGTTCTTATCAAGGTGCTCCAGTTGCCATTACTGTAGAAGGCGCTAACATTTTAACACGTAGCATGATTATCTACGGTCAAGGTGCAATTCGTTGTCATCCTTATGTTTTAGCTGAGTTATCTGCCGCTAACAATAAAGATAATGACCAAGCACTTAATGATTTTGATCATGCGTTATTCGGCCATATCGGTTTTGCTATTAGTAACATTTGCCGTAGTGTTTGGTTCTCATTTACCGGTAGCTATGCATTAAGCTCGCCATACAATGATGAAACAAAACGTTACTACCAATTAATGACTCGTTTTAGCTCAAATTTAGCCATGCTTTCTGATATTGCCATGTTAACTCTTGGTGGTGATTTAAAACGTCGTGAGCGTATTTCAGCAAGATTAGGTGATATTCTTAGTTACTTATACTTAGCATCTGCAACACTTAAGCGTTATAACGATGAAGGACGTCAAAGTGCTGATTTACCACTAGTGCAGTGGGCGCTTGAAGATAGCTTATATAATATTCAACAAGCAATTGATGAGCTTATTAGTAACTTCCCTAACCGTATTGTAGCTAAAATGTTACGTATGATCATTTTACCGCTAGGTAGCTGGTTGAAAAAACCATCTGACGTTACGGATCATAAAGTAGCTGCTTTATTGCAGTACCCAAATGAAACACGTACACGTTTAGGACATGGTCAATACCTAACACGCGAAACAGGAAACGTTTTAGGCGAGTTAGAACAAACACTAGAAGATATTATTGCTTGTGAACCTATTTTTGACAAAGTTTGTCGTGAATTAGGTCAACGATTACCATTTTATCATCTTGATTTAGTAGCAGAAAAAGGCCTAGCTGCCAATATTATTACTCAAGAAGAAGCTGACTTATTAACAAAAACTGAAGTAGCACGTAAAGCGACTATTGATGTTGATGATTTTGACTCTGACTATTTAAAAGCAGGTAAATAAACAACAATTAACTATTGTTGACAAATTTAAAGCCCATTACTGCCGCGTGTATTAATGGGCTTTTTAATTCGCTGCTTTAACTCATTTTGTTAATGACTTATCTAATACAAAATAATAACGGCAAAGCCTAATAAATATAGACTCTGAAATAGTTAATAATTTCCTTCACTGACCTTGATAAAGTTACTAACTAATTGAACGGACATATCCCCCAATACATTCGAACTTCATAGCATTGTTTTGACCATTTGATATCATTTAGACTTATTATGATTTTTTGATAAATCATAATAATTTTAGGAAAGCTGTATTTAGCATTTAGATGGTTTTGCCCTACCTTTATTAATACCAAAAAGACGTGTTCTTTCGGTATAGAAATCAAGTTTAATTTCATTTTGATAATTTATACTATTCATAATAAAATAACGTTGGTTTGAGTGTTGATTGACTGTTTGTTTTTACACAGCACTTATTGCTCAACACTTTAACCAACTACACTTTTCCTTAACATGCACTAGCCAAAATAAGTTGAACTATGCGTATTTTAATTTCATCACTGCTACTCGTTTGTCTTTCTGCATGTAGCCAATCCCAGAAAGAAACAGAAACAGAAGTAAGCTATTTAACTGTACTTCATACTAACGATAATCATGGTCGATTTTGGCACAATAAACATGGTGAATATGGCATGGCAGCACGTAAAACATTGATTGATCAAATACGTGTCGAAGCAAAAGCAAAAGGCCATTCATTATTATTACTTTCTGGTGGAGATATAAATACAGGCGTACCAGAGTCTGATTTACAGTTCGCAGAGCCTGACTTTAAAGGCATGTCTGAAATAGGTTATGACGCCATGGCTATTGGCAACCACGAATTTGATAACTCACTTGAAGTACTTGATAGACAACAATCGTGGGCAAACTTCCCTTTTTTATCCGCTAACATTTTTGACAAATTAACCAACACGCCTCGTTATCAGCCATATACAATAATAAAGAAAAATAACTTAACTATAGCCGTTATCGGTTTCACAACAACCGATACCGCAAAAATTGCTAATCCAAAATATGTGGGTGGCTTAGTATTTAAAAAGCCAGAAGCTATTGCTGCCTCTTTATTGTTAGAAGTACAACAAAAATATCAACCTGATATAACGATTGCGGTAACGCATATGGGACATTATGCAGATGCTAAGCATGGCGTAAACGCCGCTGGTGATATTACGCTTGCTCGTTCGCTACCTAAAGGAGCATTAGATATTGTTGTAGGAGGACATAGTCAGGAGCCTGTTTGTATGGCAGCAGAAAACAAGGTAGATGAAACGTTTTCACCAGGTAAAAAATGCCGTCCAGATCATCAAAATGGTACTTGGATCATGCAAGCACATGAATGGGGAAAATATGTCGGTAAAGCTGAGTTTAAACTAGAAGATGGCCAACTCACTTTACTTAACTATGCCTTGTTACCGGTTAATTTATATAAACAAGACAGTGACGGTGCACGTTTGAAGCAGCTTGCTAATGAATATATTGAACCCAACCAAGCGTTAAAAGCATTGTTATTACCTTATCAACAACGAGGTGAAAAACAAATTTTAGGTAAAGTAGGTTATGTCAACGGCAAGCTTGAAGGCGATCGAAGCAAGGTGCGTATGCAACAAGTCAACCTTGCTAGTTTAATTATTAGCGCACAAATGAGTGTGGTAGAGGCTGATTTTGGTATTATTAGTGGCGGAGGAATTCGCGATAGTATTCAAGCAGGTGATATTAGCTATAAAGATATTTTAAAAGTGCACCCATTTAATAATCGTATTAGTTACATTGACTTGAGTGGTCAGCAAATAGTAGATTATTTTTCTGTTGTAGCTAAATTCCCACCAGATTCTGGCGCCTATTTACAATATAAAAATATCAACTTTGATTGGAAAAATGGCCAAATATTTAATGTTAAGATCAAAGGTAACCCTATTCAGTTAAATAAAACCTATCGCATGAGTATTAATGGCTACAATGCCTCTGGAGGAGATGGATATCCAACGCTGACGGATTTTCCAGCTTATGTCGCTAGCGACAAAACAGACTCTGAAGCACTTAAAAGCTATATTGAAAGACATACACCACTTAACATAGCCGATTATACCATTGATAACGAAGTGACAAACACGCATTAGTTGCGATGTATTAAGTAGGGTCAGGTACACTTTATTGATTATTCACCTAGCAATAAAAATTTCAATAACTGCAATGAGCGCTAACCTCCTGCCTCACAAGTTAATGTAATAACTTGGGCTGACAATGTTTTCAACACTATCACTTCTTCAAATAATTTGAATGACTCAGCGCCGACAATTACTTGTAAAGTCTTAAATATTTAAAGGGCAAACTTAAATGTAATTAGCTAGTTACGCTAGATTCAATTGGGTTGTCTTGATGATAGATATTGCCCAAATTACATCAATGTTTTGTGAAACGGCCTAAAATCGGGTAAATTATCTCTCTTAATTAGCAACACATGCGTAAAATAAATTCATAAAAAATATTGATTCCAAGATTGAGCAAAGCGAGCTAAATTATTTAAAAGAATAAACAGTTTATACCAAGATAAATAATTAAACTGGTATTATGTTCAGCTGAGTTTATCTACTCAAATGAAGTTATTACACCGCTCCATTTTGTCTTTATAAGGTTAAATCATGAAGTATGTTCGATTAGGTAGTAGTTCATTAGACGTATCACGTATTTGCTTAGGCAGTATGACCTGGGGTTTACAAAATAATCAACAAGATGCAAACGCTCAAATCGATTATGCCCTTACCCAAGGTATTAATTTTATTGATACCGCAGAAATGTACGCTGTACCGCCTACTGAAGATACCTACGGTAAAACAGAAGCTATAATTGGTAACTGGTTTGCTGCTGATCCTGCACGTAGAGAGAAAGTTATTTTAGCGTCTAAAATTGCGGGTCCTGGTTTTTCCTATATTCGTGATGGGAGTAAAATATCAGGGGCAAATGTTATTAAAGCTGTTGATGCATCACTCAAGCGTTTGCAAACTGATTATATAGATCTTTATCAGTTACATTGGCCGAATCGTCAATCGCCACACTTTGGTAACCATTGGCCAAATGATGTTATTCACACCAATGTTAATGTTGAACAACAAACAGCAGAGATGTTAGACATTTTACAAGGCTTAGCTACTTGCGTTAAAGCGGGTAAAATTCGTTATTGTGGGCTTTCTGATGATACCCCTTGGGGCATAAACCAATATCTAAAATTAAGCGCAGAGCATAACTTACCGCGTATGGTGTCGATTCAAAATGAATTTAGTTTATTACACACGAAAGACTCGCCTTACTTGATCGAAAACTGTGTGCATGAAGACATAGCTTTCTTACCTTGGTCGCCACTTGCAACCGGCGCACTTACCGGCAAGTACTTAAATGGTCAACGCCCAGAAGGTAGTCGTTGGACCTTAACTCAACGTCATGGACTTTATCGTGATACAGCGAATGCGGAAGCTGCAATTAGCGCGTATATCGAAATAGCTAAAAAACATAATGTTTCGCCGGCACATTTAGCATTAGCCTGGTGTGATCAAGTTAACGGTGTATCTTCAACCATTATTGGTGCCACTAATATGCAACAGCTAAAAGAAAATATAGCAGCATTTAAGCAACCTCTACCAATAGAAGCAATTGACGAGATTAAACAGGTATTACAACAGTTTCCAATGCCCTTCTAGATAAAGGTATACAGTAAAGTTTTAACATAAATAGTTGCTTCGATTTTTCAAAAGCAGCTATATTTACTTTGCATTTCTTTAACCGATAACAAGGCTATTTCCTTTAATACTTCAAGATCAATATCCGCTAGTTTATTTATATATAAACAAGACTTACCCACTTTATGCTTACCAAGTACTTTTAATTGGGCTTGGTAATGCGTAAATCCTGGCATAATATAAATAACAATATTTTGTGCACGAGGAGAAAAAGCTATAACGACACTATCACCCTCACGTCCACTTTCATATTTATAATGATATTGCCCAAAGCCGATTATACTGCCTTGTAAAATGGGCTTATAACCTGATACATCGGCTAATAAACCTAACAATTGTCGACTATCATCTTGCTTAGTTTTATTCGTAATATTGGCAAGAAATAACGCTATTTCATCCATAAGATCACCTCAGTGGTTCATTAACAAAAGTATAAACTAAAATTATGTTGTAGGGTGATAGATCGAAAAAGGCTGTATTTTAAATAAAATACAGCCTTTAAATATTGTGCTTCAGTTTATATGTAATATTTTACATCGTCACTGATTAACCATTCCCGATTACAAGAAAGACAATAACTCTTCATCTAACTGCATTAAGGTTTTAGGGTCTGCCATCATAGTTACAGCTAAAGACTTAGTTCGTGGTAATAAACGTTCAAAGTAAAACTCTGCCGTTTTAATTTTTGCACGGTAAAAATCTCTGTTTTCAACATCTGTAGCTAGTTTTTCGTAGGCAGCTTGTGCCATTTGAGCCCAAAAATAAGCCATAACGATATAGCCAGAATACATTAAAAAGTCGACAGAAGCTGAACCAATAACATCGCGATCTTTTTTCGCTTTAAGGCCTAAACGAATAGTATATTGTTGCCATTTCGCAACCGTAGTACTTAACGGCCAAATAAACTTGTTCATTTGACGTTTATGCGGGTTATTCGAGATCATACTTTGGTCTTTACAAAAAATAAGTACTTCTTTAGCAAAAGCATTTAAAGACTTACCACGTGTCATTAGTACTTTACGCCCCAATAAATCAAGTGCTTGAATACCGGTAGTACCTTCATAAAGCGTTGAAATACGAGTATCACGAACGATTTGCTCCATACCCCATTCTTTAATAAAACCGTGACCACCAAAAATTTGTAAACCGTGGTTAGCACTTTCTTGGCCAAGCTCCGTTAAAAATGCTTTTAAAATAGGGGTAATAAAGCCTAAACGATCATCCGCTTTTTTACGCTCTTCTTCAGATTTCGCGTTTTCTATTTCATCGACCAATTTAGCCGTGTAATAGATCATTGCACGTCCGCCTTCACTAATAGCCTTTTGGGTCATTAGCATTTTACGAACGTCTGGGTGAACAATAATTGAATCAGCTATTTTGTCAGGTTGTTTAGTACCTGATAAAGAACGCATAGACATACGCTCTTTCGCGTAAATTAATGAGTTTTGATACGCTAATTCTGCTGCACAAACACCTTGCAGTGCTGTACCAACACGCGCTGTGTTCATAAAGGTAAACATACATTCTAAACCTTTATTTTCAGGGCCAATAAGTACACCTTTAGCATTATCAAAGTTCAGTACTGCTGTTGCAGAACCTTTAATACCCATTTTGTGCTCAATTGAGCCACAAGATACATGGTTGAATTCGCCAATATTACCTTGTTCATCTGTTTGCATTTTAGGTACGATAAATAGAGAAATACCTTTAGTACCCTTTGGCGCACCAGGCAATCTAGCAAGTACAATATGAATAATGTTGTCGGTTAAATCATGCTCACCGGCTGAGATAAATATTTTCGTACCTGTAAGGTTGTAAGTACCGTCACCATTAGGCTCTGCTTTAGTTTTCACCTGGCCTAAATCAGTACCACATTGTGGCTCAGTTAAACACATAGTACCCGTCCACGAACCTTCAATTAAACGCGTAAGGTATAATTCTTTTTGTTCAGCTGTACCATGAGTATGAATTGTATTCATTGCGCCGTGGCTTAATCCAGGGTACATAGCCCAAGACCAGTTAGCAGTTCCCATCATTTCTGACATAACCATGCCAAGAGATGCAGGTAAACCTTGACCACCATGCTCAACAGCATGAGGTAAACTAGGCCAACCACCTTCAACAAACTTTTGATAAGCTTCTTTAAAACCTTTTGGTGTTGTTACTTCACCATCGTTAAAGGTACAGCCTTCTTCATCACCACTTTGGTTAAGTGGCAATAATTCATTTTCACTAAATTTTGCACACTCTTCCATAATGGCATCAACCAAATCGGGTGTTGCTTCTTCAAATTCTGGATGCTTTTGGTAATGCTCATAATAATTAAATACATCTTCGAACAAAAATTTGATATCTGCAATTGGCGCTTTATAACTTAGCATGGCTAACTCCTAACACTTGTAATAATAATTTTTTGCATTTCTGCATAACTGTATCGAGTATACACAGATCCACCCACTGGTCCAACCACTATTTTTATTTTTACTTAAACAACGTGCAAAAATAAATTATAAACAATTAAAATCAGCTAGTTAGATATAGTTAGCTGTGTGATATTGATAGATATTTTTATAATAAAACGATATATAAAGCGTTTAAATTAGCAATATAGTTTAGAAAAATTTTGCTTATTAAGAAAAAATTGCGGTTTTATCAATATATATAGGAATTAAATAAGCAGTGAATAGTCTATTAACAGCTGTACAGAATAGAATGAATGTGAAGCTAGTATTAAGGATTTAAAGTGTTGACCAGACCTGCTTTAATCCGATTAAGTGCACAAGGCCAATAATAAGACAGATACTTGAGCTCCAAATCCAGAATTCTGGTGTGCGCCCTAGCGGATTATTCATAAAAAAATATCCTGCCACACCGCGGAATATATAAATAGCAGTAATCAACATCAATATAACGCGAATAAAGGGTAATTTAATTATCGAACCTGCGGCTGAAAAAGCATATAACGACCAAGTCATCAAGACGAACGTAATGCTTAAGGTTATTAAAGTCGGTTTAATACTACCTTGCTCCGCCATTAATGCCATGTGTTCGCCAGCACCAAAAAGCCGATACCAACTAGCGCCGAAATATATACAACCTAAATGAAGAGCAGCAGCGATTAAGCTCATAGTGCCTGCAAGAATAAGCATTACATTCATCTGTTTATACCTTTTAGTCCGTTACTTAAAATGATATTTACTCATATGAAATACAGCCTTTATTGATTTTACGCAACAGCTAACTATCAGCGAAAGTTACTCTTCAATAAGCCAATCAAGATAACATTGCATAAATAGTTGCCAAAAATGTTGGCAACCTGATACTTCAATCAGTTGTTGCTTTAATTGTTGCAATATAATTTCATCGGTTACAGTAGAATCGTCAGGGAAAAACTGCGCTTGTGTTTGCTGACCATGGTCAAATAAAAGCTGAATACACGCTACATAAGCCTCTAAACTTTTGGCCACTTGCTCTACTTCCCAGCCATTCTCCGCTAAAAAACCTGTGTAAACAGGCAATAAGTCTTCGCGCGTATCAACAAAGTATGGGTCGCCTAATTCAGTATCTCGAGCAATAACTTGCCAAGCAGTTTGCCAACATCCAGCTTCTTTGCTAGCTAAATTATCTTCAGTTGTTGCTTGCCCTAATTCACTTACACCAAAACCCAGTTGCGCCTCAATCAATTCATCAACAGTGGTTACATTATTAAAACCCTGTGGTCCAAAAAACACTTCATGGTTTGTTAAAGTAGTTAATTTACTGATCAGTTCTTTATCTGTCATATTTACCTAATAATTTAAAAATAATTGATACATTGTGTTTGTTTTTTCGGGTTGTTTGAATAAATATTATTGCAACGCTTAATTTGCCAATTAGCATTATAAGTTGTGAAAGATTTAAATCAAAGACTGTCTAATAGAAAACGGCTAAATAATCCAAATTTTCAGAGCAGTGAGAGCCGCCAAATAATCTAATAACATTCTGTAAAAAAAAGGAAAAATGGTGGTTTGCCCTCACCTGAATATTCTAGTATATTGCTTTCAGGTCCTTCTTGGGCAGTTATATTCAAATACCAATATTGGCATTTGATCGGATTTCTAAAATATAAGGATATACCTTGAGAAAATTAGCTTTACTCCTACCCTTCTTATCCCTCAATTGTTTTGCCGAAGATGGCATGCGAGATAACAATTATTCTGTTGGCCTTGGTATAGGAGCTATGTACGCCGGTTTAGGCACAAATTTTTCATTAGTGTCTAAAAACGATTTAAAATATATTTCTGCTGGTTGTGTGGAGTATAACTCTAGCACTAAAGGTACTTGCGGTTTTGGTCTAGGCTGGATTAAAACCGACTTGTTTGACACTAACTCTAACAAGCATGGTTTTGGCCTTTATGTAAGCTTAACAGGTTCAGAGTCATACGTTAGCTACACATCGTCTTCAACCCGTGATGAATCTTTTAGACACGACAGTGATATATATGGCGCAGGTGTTAGTTATACCTATTTTATGAACGGTATAGATGAACCAGGTACCACTTTCGGCCTTTCTATTCATGCAACTAATGCCGATTTCGAAGATAGCTATGGCGGCTTTTTTCAAGTAGGTTATCAGTTTTAACCTTTAGCAAACACTCAAAGAGAAATTGTGAAACTTGTCAGTTTCTCTTTATTATACTAAGTAAAGTTATTAATATTTACTCAAAACTAGATATAAACATTAAGGAATTTCCATGCACCCAAATCGAAATGCAATTGCACTTGGTGGTTTAGCTTTTTTATTCGTTTTATTTGTTTTGATTATTACTATTGCTTTGTGGGCATGGCCAAAATACAAAGTTTATAGTATGGAAATGCAGGGGAAAGCGTCTTTAAAAGAAGCGCAATGGAGCAAACAAATTTTAATTGAAGAAGCTAAAGCGCGTGAGCAAGCAGCACTTATGCAAGCCAAAGCAAGAGTTACTTTAGCGCAAGCAGAAGGTGAAGCCAAACTCGTTCGCGCTAAAGCAGAGGGAAAAGCTGATATTGAGCTTGCTAAAGCAGCTGCAGAGGCAAACAGAATAATCGGCGAATCATTAAAAAATAACGAGGCTTACCTTCGTTATATTTGGATTAAGGGTCTTCAAGAAGGTAATGGTGAACGTATTTATATTCCTACCGAAGCAGGTATGCCTATTTTAGAAGCTGGCAAGGCTAAAGATTGATAAATAAGCAATACACACTCTGTAAATTTAAATTATCTCGACTTTATAATCTATGAATTTAAATAACCCTAAAAACTTAGGTATATTATTAGGGGTTCTTTATGGAATTTCTATTCGTTTAGTTTTAGACCTCGAAATATATGAAAAACTAGGCGATTTGGTTTCCATTTCCTTTATGTTTCTAGTGCCTTTTGTTATTGGCTTTATTCGAATTTATTTTGAAGTAAAAATAAAACCGAATATATCAGTCAGAAAAATGATAACAGTATCGTGGCAACCTATTTTTATATTCTTGCTAACCACTTTCGTTACACTTCTTGAAGGCAGTATTTGCATATTAATGGCTTTACCTGCATTTATGTTTTTTGCCAGTTTAGGTGGAATTACGGCGGGTTGTTTATCGCGAACTCTCAGAACTAAAAGCACAATTACTTGTATTGCTGTTTTTCCGTTGTTGATGGGGCCAATCGAATTAAACTTTCTAGAGCTATCTAAAACATATACGGTTGAAAATCAGATAGAAATAAATGCTACGCCTGAAATCATTTGGTCACAATTAGGGAATGTACAACAAATACAAAAACATGAAATACCGACATCGTTAACTACATTAATAGGCGTGCCTTCACCTATTTCAGCAGAAATGAATGGGTTAGCTGTGGGAAGTGTTAGAACAAGTCGTTGGGAAAAAGGTGTAGTGTTTAAAGAAGTAATAACACAATGGTCTAAAGGAAAAGTAATGGCTTATGATTTTGATATTGACCCTGAGCTGATTCCAGATAATTCTTTAGATAAGCATGTAAAATTAGGTGGTGAGTATTTTTCTCCTCTTTCAGGTAAATACGAAATTGAACCGTTACAGCAAAGTGGAAAAAGTATATTAAAGCTTTCAACAACCTTAAGAGATGATACAAATTTTGGCGTATATTCTCGATTCTGGGGTGAGTTAATATTCAGTGATTTTCATAATAGTTTGTTAAGTTTAATCAAGCAGCGCTCAGAAAGTCCATAGCTAATATTTTAATTCAACCCAATAAAAGTACTTTATTTCTTTAAGCTATATTTTAACCAAAGTTTATAATACACAGCATTGCAGGTTTGGTTATCATCCATTTTGCCATCTCTATCACAATCTGAGCCTGTTAAGCCTTTTACAACTTCTGGTCCAAATTCTGCTACATCACTTTGTTCAGTTGGCACTATAATAGTCACTTTTGGAGAGTGATCTATAAATTCAGCTACATTTTTATATGATGTAAATTCTGCTTCGCTTATTAGCTGAGTAATATCATTCGATGCCAAGGTATTATTCATCGTTAATAGTAATATTAACAACGCTAGGCTTGTTGAAAATAGCATTTTATTTTTCATTTTCGTTTTATTCATTTTTGCCGTTTCTAGCACTTATTGAGCAGATAATATTAATATGAAATTTAAAAATATCATAAATACTTTACCTAAACTATGTTAACTAAACTCTTTCAGCCAAAGGGCGAGTTTCGGAAAATGATCATTTACCGCCTGCGGGTGAGTTAAAATATTTATATGATCATAATTTACCTTATCGCCTGCTTTTTTTGACAGTACCGTGAATTTTGCATTGTGGTTATTACATTCATCAATAAAAAGTTTTACATCTTGTTGATGGCCTAAAGCATAATCGCATACACCGGTTAAATGCCATGTTGGTGGCCAAGTAACATTTTGTGCCGCAGTGTGGTAGTTAAAACCATCAACGAGATCATGCCATTTATTACCGGGAATAACCCAAGCAATACTTTCTTTTAGCGATTGTTTTGTTTCACTGTCCGAGCCAAAACGATATTTTTTCGCATCAAAATAACCGTTTTTCTTTGCAACTATTGGCGCGATATATCGCCACATAAAAGCCATTTTAAAATACGCTTCAAAAGTATTTGCAGTAACTACGCGTTTAGAGGCAAAGCAAGTTTTACTGTGCACTTTGTCAAGCCACTGAGGATAACGCGCTAAAAAACTACTCATTAATACACCGCCCCAAGAATGAGCAATTAAATGTATTTTTTGAGGATTAAGCTGCTGAATTTTTTCTAAAAATAATGGAATATCGCGCGTAATGGCTTCGAATTGGCCAAAAGCCGAATTAGCACTAATAGCGGGTTTACTTTTACCACGGCCCCGTAAATCTGCAACATAAACATCAAAGCCTTGTTCCGCTAGATAACAGGCTAAACCTTTACCTTTTTCAGTGTAAAAAATGAAACCGTTTTCTATTAAACCATGCAACATAAAGATTGGTACACCACCTTCGCGTTGCCATATATGCCGTAAGTGAAGTTGCTCATCACCTTCGGTAATAAAAATTGATTCTTGCTGCATTACAACTTACTCGATATGTTATTGAATTACGTGTTATCTGGTTAGAATGTATATACTGCGACAATACTAAACCTAGCTATGTCGTTATAATACAACCACTAACCCCATGGTCAGACCAGAAAGGTAGGTTACTCATTTTTCAACTTAAGAACAAGTAAGATAAAGCAATTACTTGCTCGAACACCCTCCTTAACACACTAAATATGAGAACAAGATCTTTTGTATATTTTCAACGTGTTGGAGTAAAACGACGAACTATTTAATGATTAGAAAATTCAAGCCAAAAAGTTTAGCCTATCATCTTATTGCTGAAGTTTTACTGCTTATTTGCCTTTGCTACAATTTCGATTTAACCAATTTTGTAATTGAAGTTTTTTAGATAAGCGCTTCAGCTATTTACTTAATAAAGTATTAAGCAAAACCAACACTAACCGTGAGTATTTAATAAGCAAATTGATTACAGCTAATACCTATACTGTCTCAGTTATTATAACTGATGCGATAGAAGTTTTAGTTGATAAACCCTTCAGTTATTGTTTGATTTTACACCAGTTAAGTATTTATCCTCCAAATTACGTTTTTTCACTTGCGTTAGCCTTTTTTATACGTATCATGCCGCCCTTATTTTAAGTTTATATCGCTGGAAACCTGTCAAATGAGAAAATTACTTACCTCGCCTAACGCCATGCCCTTGAGTACAACTGAACAAATAATTTACCAAAATGCATTGACGTTTGTCGCAGATCTCAGTCTTAATTTAATGGCTGTGAAAGTAGATAGTCATCCAGATAATTTTCTTGATTGGTGTCGAGAATTACACCGCATTTGTTTACATGATATAAACCGTGATTTACTTGAAACTAGTCAAGAAAAGCCTTTAAAGAAATTGCAAGAAGTCCTGTCAAATGGTGTTAGTGCATGCCAATTAAAAATGGCCCGTGTGATCCCTTGGCCGTTATTCGCTAGCTTTATTCAAGAGCATAGCGGATTACAAGCATTACCTGAAAGACTGAAGTTAATTAACTATGTAGCAAAACTACCCTCTACAAAGTTGTCTGAAATGATAGAAGAAGACAGATTAGCTTTTGCGGGTAAACATACAGCGCAGCACGATATTAGTGTTTACGACTTTGACGTAGAATGGTTTGCAGGCACACGCGGCGCAAAAACTTTTCACCAGTTATTAGCATCTCACCCTGAAAAATTCGATACCGCGCTTGATTGTATTCCGCTTGAAGGCGAAGTTTCATCAGTACATTATCAAAACTTTGTTGAGGCCTATAAAGCTATTTTCGCTACCCATGCTAGCGATGTAAAAGCACCATTGAGCGCGGCAACAAGATTACTTGCCATGCGACGCCCTGATCAATTTATTGCATTAACGAGTGCTAAATTAGACATTCTTTCGCAAGGATTAGGTTTAGTTAAACTGAACAATCAAAGTTTCGACGATTACTGGTATGAAATGATCGCCAGCATTAGAAGCACGCAATGGTGGCGCAGTGAAATGCCATCAGATGAAGAAGTAATCCGCCTTTGGAAAAACCGTGCTATTTTGATTGATTTATTTTTATTTGCCGATAAAACACTAGCAGAAAATTCAAACTTTATACGTATGCGTGACAAGCCTAAAAAGATTAAAATTGGTGTGGCTAAAGCGGTTAAACGCAGTAAAGAATCAGCAGAAGCTATAGTAGATAAAGCGTTTGAAGCTGATGATATTCCAGACTTCATTATTAACATGCGCAGTACTATCGTGAATAGTGTTAAAGATGGCAAAACGGTTGATCAAGCCATTACCTTAATGCGTAATATTTTTGGCTAATTGATTTATTAACATTAGCCAAGCTCAAATTAAAAAGCCCAATTTTATTGGGCTTTTTAATCGCTGAAATTAACCAGCTATAAATAACACTGCATATCTAACGGTAATTAATTAGATTGATATAGAGTCCACTTTAACCCAAGGCCAAATGAGTAGTTAAAGTCTTTTTTGAATAACGGACTTTCCTCATTACTTGCACCTTGATAAAAACCTACTTTGCTGCTAAAAAATATAGAAATATTTTCACGAATTTCAAACCTATTAACCAGTGTTACTTCACTACCCAAATAGCCACCTTTAGCATTATAGTTTGGCCTTTCTAGAGTGCTATACACCTCATCAACTTGATAAAAGTACTGATGCATTTTCTTTGTGGCAAACGAAGATGAGAAAGTGAGTTTAAAAGAGTCATTATCACCAAAAAGCTGCTTGCCTTGATATGACAGTTCAGGCTGGAATATGTAGCCTCGATCATCAATACTTGAAAAGTCAGTCGAAAAAGCCTGCCGAAGTTGAAATGTTAACCAAGTTTCACTTTGCTTAGTATTAGTTAACATAACACTGACTTCGGGGCCTATTTCAAAAATAAAGTCTAAATCAGGCATACCCTCTCTAACTTTCGCGTCATCCGAATTTGCAGCAAAAGCTGCTCCGAGTGACAAATCTACTTTAAAGCGAGGTTTATCAACCGCCATTGCTTTAATAACCCCACCCTCACCCACTCTTAATCGTTCGCCTCTATATATAACAAAAGGCACAGGGAGGAACTTACTTTGATTTTCAGCCGCAGCTGGGTAAAGAGGTGTATTAAAGGCCGCGACAAAAGCACCGACTTCCCATTTTGGTTTGGCTGCATTTGTATCTAACTCTGGTAACTCGCTCATGGCTTGAATAGTAAACGACAAAGTTAAATTTACAGCCGTGGTTACAGTCAAAATAATGAGTTTTAAATATCCGCTTATGTTTTGCATCCGCCTCTACTTATTATTAATTTATGTGTTTAGCGATTGAGCTTAAGTTGATAAGTATCTTAGCAAAGCTATGAGTAAAGCTATGAGTAAAGCCATGAACAAAGTTATGATTAAAAAGCTTTATCCTTTGCTAGAACTTACCTTTTTTACGTTAATTAGCCTATATGTTATCGAGTAACGGTTCAATGAGTTTAATACTGTATTCGCTATGATTTAGATCAATCCATAAATCAATAATTTAAAGCATACTACTAGTTAATCAGTTAACTTACTGTTGATAACCAAGTATTGAAAGCATAACGCTTTCATCTGGAATAACGTGATGAAATTATTAATAACGCACGGATGAATAAATCACTATGAATGCACGTAAAATAGTAAAGTAGCGAGTTAATAGTCCAAGATATAAAATATTTAACCCTTAGCGCACCCGCTTGATATTTACTGAATTTTTAGTAAATTTTATGTTAAATTAAATTTCACAGTTGAAAATACAGAGAGGCCTATGCCATTAAGAAAACAGCAACCATCTAGTGTCGACTGGTCTAAATATCTAAAATCTGGCAACAGAATGTTTATTGGCTCTAATGCCGCAGTACCCAATGCATTAATTGCAGATATTATTGCCAACAGCCAAGGTTTGCATGATATAGAAGTTGTGCATATTTTAACACTTTCAAACGATGTTTGGTCAGAGCCAAAGCATAGCGACTTATTTAAAGTAAATGCTTTTTTTATTGGCGGTGAAAAAGTCCGCAACGCCATTAAAGAAGGAAGGGCTGACTATACACCTACTTTCTTATCTGAAATTCCAAAGCTATTTAATGAAAACATTTTGCCTTTAGATGTTGCATTAATCATGGTTAGCCCACCTGACGAATATGGTTACTGTTCCTTAGGTGTAAGTGTCGATATTATTCAAGCAGCAATCAACAAAGCAAAATATGTTATCGCTCAAATAAACCCACATATGCCTCGCACTAATGGCCATAGTTTTGTGCATGTAAATCAAATTCATGCTCATATGACTGTTAAGCAATATTTACCTGAAACACCCTTACCTGAGGTTGATAGAGTAACCGAACAAGTAGGTCAATATGTAGCTATGCTGGTTGAAAATGGCGCTACTATACAAATTGGTATCGGCAATATTCCATCGGCTGTATTACGTTATTTAGCCAACCATAAAGATTTAGGCGTACATAGCGAGTTAATTTCTGATGGTATTATCGACCTCATGCTTTCAGGGGTTATTAACAACCGCAAAAAAACCTTTCATAAAGGTAAAACCGTTGTCAGTTTTTGTGTCGGTACACGCCGATTATATAAGTTTGTTGATAGTAATCCACATGTGGCGTTTTATCCTAGTGAGCACGTTAACTCACCGGTAAATATCGCTCGTAATGACAATATGGTTTCTATTAATAGCGCTATTGAAGTTGATTTAACCGGCCAAGTAGTTTCAGACTCAATTGGTTATCATTTTTACAGCGGTATTGGCGGACAAGTCGACTTTATTCGTGGCGCTTCTTTAAGTAAAGGCGGTAAACCTATCATTGCGTTACCTTCAACAACCAAAGACGGCAGAATATCGCGCATAGTAGCGCATATTACCGAAGGTGGCGGCGTGGTAACCTCCAGAGGACATGTTTCGTATGTGGTTACTGAATATGGTATTGCGTCATTGCAAGGTAAAAGCATTCGTGAGAGAGCCCTAGAGTTAATTCGTATTGCCCATCCTAAGTTTCGCGACCAATTACTCAAAGATGTTCGCAAACACTATTGGGTACCTGAATATCAAGAAAATACTCCTACCTCAGTACCTGAACTTGGTGACGTTGAAATAAAGCGTTTTACCTTTGCTGATTCAGAATATTTTCTTCGTGCTCTATCTCCTGCAGATGAACGTAAGTTACAAGAGTTTTTTTACTCGCATAATCAAGAAACTTTAATGATGCGTTACAACCATCACACAACACAAATGACGCGCGAAAAGTCTTGTGATTTAGTCAGCGTTAATCAGCATGTTGATTTAGCCTTGTGCTTAACTGAGCGAGACAACAAAGGTGAATCTATTCAAGGTGTTGGCCGCTATTACTATCTTGAAGCAAATAACAGTGCCGAAGTTGCATTTGTTATTAAGGAAAGTAAACGTGGTAAAGGAATGGCTAAAGCACTGCTTACTGAAATAATTACCATTGCAAGAATTCGTGGTGTTGAGCAATTAATAGCAAGCGTTAGGCGAGACAATGCCCCCATGTTAAAAGTGTTTGAAAAAGCAGGTTTCGTCAGAAAACCTTCTGATGGCTACGACGAGGTGAGTTTAACTTACACGCTATAGCTAAACACATATTGCTTAAGTACAGCTCAAGTTTGAATCATTAAGTTAACTATAAAAAACTTAGTAATGAAAAGATAAAGGAATGTAGATTATGACAGTTGGCGTTATTAGTCATCACCAATGTTTAACTCACGACATGGGAGATTATCACCCTGAAGCACCTGCGCGCATGGCTGCGATTCAAGATCAACTTATTCGTAGTGGTTTGGAATATGTTATTAAGCAATTTGATGCAAAACCTATAGATAAAGAACTGCTCTATTTAGCTCATGACAAAAACTATATCGCGTCAATCTTTGAAAATGCCCCCAATGAAGGCACATATAACGTTGACGACGATACTGTAATGAACCCCAACACTCTCAATGCTGCTCTTCTTTCTGCAGGTGCAGCTAAAGACGCGGTAGATTTGGTCATGTCAAAAGAAATAACCTCAGCTTTTTGTGCTACTAGGCCGCCTGGTCATCATGCTGAGTATGACAAAGGGATGGGCTTTTGTTTTTT
The DNA here is from genome assembly GCF_057550865.1 of Colwellia sp. NW0002-52-1. Classification (NCBI taxonomy): domain Bacteria; kingdom Pseudomonadati; phylum Pseudomonadota; class Gammaproteobacteria; order Alteromonadales; family Colwelliaceae; genus Colwellia; species Colwellia sp. NW0002-52-1. The sequence goes on from NZ_BAAJLU010000008.1 coordinate 158,806, forward strand.
TAATAATGTTGCTATTGCTGCAGCTTACGCAAAAGAAAAATATAAACTTAAACGAGTCGCTATTGTGGATTTTGACGTGCATCATGGCAACGGTACTGAGAATATTATTAAAGGCAAAAAAGGCTATTTATTTTGTTCTACTTATCAATATCCTTTTTACCCGTTTGAAGTACAAGAAAGCACCAAACCACCCATTATTAATACCCCACTTGCAGCTACCACTAAAAGCACCGACTTTAGACAGGCAATTTTGGATCATTGGCTGCCAGCATTACAAAAATTTAAACCACAAATTATTTTCATTTCCGCTGGTTTTGACGCTCATGTTGAAGATGAAATGTCTCAAGTTTCTTTAGTCGATGAAGATTATCGTTGGGTGACAGATCAAATTAAAGACATTGCCGATAAATACGCCAATGGTCGTATTGTATCTGTGCTAGAAGGTGGCTATTCGCTCAGCGCATTAGGTAGAAGTGCTGTAGCACACATTAACGGATTAATTGGCTATTAGTGAACATTGCTCAAAGATTCACAACGCGATAATAAATAATGGTAAGTTATACTAATTGATTTAATGAATCGATCAATTTTAAACGAGGATAAATTTTCAGTAGCAAGGCGCTTGATTGATTCTTACATGGATGTAAGTCATTAGAGCAATGCAGGAGCATATTGTCGAGTAATAGCAGGCTATTGGGATTGAAAGCAACGTAGATACTGGTTATTTAAGCCGCTTTAGAATGATCGATTGCTTATATCAATTGGTATTAAGCGCTAATACGAACATACCTAAAGCTTATGCTTCAGGTATGTTACAGCGAATACTAAGTTAATTATTTGAAGATAATTTCTCTTAAGCGATATTCACCGGTTAAGGTTCTAACATTTGGGTAAGTTTTTGTTACTTCTCTGGTATTTTCTTGATTAGCTTTACCCCAGCTCTTCATAAAAGTATTGTATTTTTCTTGGTTTGGTTCTAAATCACTACTGTTTTCAAAAATAACCATTAGCACCAAATTAAATTCACCACTTTGTGGTAATTCGCTGCCATATATTTTCCAATCTTTGATGTAGCCCAACTTCTTTTGCAAACGAACTGCTTTCACCCAGCTTTCCCGAAGTCCTTCTAAGTAGATATCTTCCATATTGGGGTCAACACGAACAGTGGTCATTGAAGTAATTTCACTACCAATATCATAATCTTTATAGATCTCAAGCTCTGCCTGAGAAAAAAAAGCAAAGAGTATGCAACACAATCCAAAAACTTTGGTGATATGTTTCATTTTATACTCTCCATTATTTGTCGGAAAATCGACAAGAAAAGTATAGTGAATTAACGCTAGATTGCGAATGAACTAACGAATACTAACTGATGATGTGGAATGAAGTCTGTACAGAAAGGTTGTGCATTTATAAAAATTTACTATAAATGCACATAAACTTAATACTATCTAATAAAAAATTAAAGCTCTTTTTCTTCAAATGAACGAACGGCAGGTTTAACCAATATCTCAAGATAAAATGAAGTAGTATCTTCCGCTAAAATTGTATCAATTTCTTTGCTAATCGTTGCTACATGTATAACATCAGCCGTTTGCTCTGTTTTACCTATTTTACAATCGAAGTCCCAATAGTCAGCGCCTTCAGGCAATGTTTTATTACGCTCACGCTTTAAGTATTTTTTAACTTCGTGTTTAGCTGACTCAACCATTCTAGCGAGTTTGATTTTAGGGTGAGTTAACTCGAATGTTTTTTTCATGAAATTCCTTGGGGCAAATAATAGTGCGCTCTACAATAAATTATATAAAGCTAATAACGCTATTTTACGTAAACATTTCACTAATAGCCATACTTCTTCTCATGATAGTTAAATAACCTAAAAAGCTGACGATGAAATGCGATTAATTATAATCTGCCATTATTTTTAATACTGATTGAAAAATTTAGCAGTATTTGGTTTGGGTTTAATTTGAATTTAATTTTGGTTTAATTTTGGTATAAAAAAAGGCCGTTTAATAACGGCCTTACATAGTTACTTACTAGCTAGTTTATATTAAGGGCTTTCAAAAGCGTTTGACTGCTCTACTTCAAATTTCTTTTTCTGTTTAGCGGATAATACGCCCTTTCGATGTGCTAATGCGGCCTCAAGTTTAGTCGAAGCACTTGCGATTGCAGCATATAATTCTTTATCAACGGCGTGAACTGAAACTGTTGCGCCTTCATAAGTGGTAGATACTTCTAACTTCTGTTGATGCGGTTCTACGGTAATAATAACTTCTAAGGTCATTAGGCTAGGGAAATGTTTAGCAACTTTAGCAAACTTATTTTCAATTGCTTGGTTTATACCTTCGGTGATTTCAACGTGATGTCCGGAAATGATTATTTTCATATTGCTACCTTTTTTGTTGTCTTCAATTATATACTCAGGGCGATGACTACAAAAAACAATAGCTAAAATGAACTAAATTGTAATATTTCGCTAAATAATTGAAATAATGAATAAAAGTTAACCGAAATATCTAATTACTTAACCGCTAATGTTTACTTTTTAATCGAGATATTACGTTAACAATAGCCAATACTAGACCACCTGCAACAATTCCGGTAATACCATCGAGTAATATCGACAAAATACTTTCAGATATTGTGCCTAAATATCCACCTATCCATTGTTCAATTTGTAGGAATTGACGATTCAGCCATGAAAAACTATGAACAATAATGCCACCACCTACAAGGAACATAGCAATAGTCCCAACAATCGTTAACAACTTCATAAGAAATGGCGCGAAGATAAGTAAGCCTCGACCTACAGAACGTTGTAAAGCGTTAAATCTTCCTGATACTGATTTTCGCAGCAAATAAAGCCCTAGGTCATCTAACTTTACAATGCCGGCAACAAAGCCATAAACCCCGACAGTAAACGCAATAGCGAGCGCAGAAACCACTAACACTTGTGTTTGGAATGCCGCATCTTGTACAGAACCTAATACAATCACGATTATTTCAGCAGACAGTATAAAGTCAGTGCGAATAGCACCTTTAATTTTTTCTTTTTCAAAAGCTTCAATATCTATATTGTCATTACTCACGGCTTCAACCAATGCTTGATGATCTTCAGCTAATGACTTTTTACTATGAAAATATTTATGTGAGACCTTTTCAAAACCTTCAAAACACAAAAACAAACCGCCAAGCACTAATAAAACCGTGATCAGCGGAGGTAAAAAAGCACTGATCAATAAAGCAGAAGGCACTAAAATAAGTTTATTGAGAAATGATCCTTTAGCAACAGCCCATACAACTGGTAACTCTCTATCAGCTTTAACGCCTGAAACTTGCTCAGCATTAAGTGCTAAGTCGTCACCCAACACACCTGCTGTTTTCTTCATAGCTACTTTAGATAAAACAGCCACGTCGTCTAACACCGTAGCAATATCATCCAATAAGGTTAATAAACTTGCCCCTGCCACATGTAATTCCTTTAAAAAATATCGTTTAGGTTAAATAAGGTTTTATTTTTTCAACAATGACTTTAAGTCAGCAAACGGATTATATGTTGCCGTGTCTTGATTAGTATCACCGGCTTTAACTTCCGTATGATAATTGGCATGGTCAGTATACTTAGCATGCTCGTTATCGTGGCAGTAAATACAAAGTAGCTCCCAATTGCTTCCGTCATTAGGGTTATTGGTATGATCATGGTCAATATGGTGAACGGTTAATTCTCTAATATTAGAATATTCAAACGCTCTTGCACAACGGCCGCAAACCCAAGGATATAGTTTAAGCGCTCGATCACGATAACCTTGCTCTTGACGTTTATAATTGAGGCTAGAGCCTAATCTATCTGAGGACATAATATGAACTTTTTCAGTAATTAATAGCTCATTGTATGAATAAGCCAGTCCAACTGCAATATGGTAATTATAATAAGGGGCATTGTTGTAATAGATGCTAATTTAATGTTGATAATATTATCTCGTCATAGAATTAATCATATCCTTCTGGTCTGCTCTCTTTACTTCTAAACAATAACTTGCCATGATATTTGGCTATAGAAGAATGAGGAACTGTCATGAAAACAGTCGAAGAACAATTATCTAGTTACAAAAGTGTTCATTTTAACAAACTCAATATAAAAACTCACTTTGTTGGCGTGCCACTTATTGTTTGGGCTGTTACAGTATTGCTAAGCTTAAACACATTCACCCTTGAGCTTGCCGGCCAAACCATAACTTATACACCAGCAATAATATTTTTCACCCTTTCAATGCTTTACTATTTAAAGTTACATATTAAGTTAGGCCTTGGTATGTTGGTATATACGGTTATAAATATTTACTTGGCTAGCTTAGTTGCTGATATGGAAAATGCCGTTTGGATAGGTATAAGCGCCTTTGTTATTGGCTGGGTAATACAATTTATTGGCCACATTTACGAAAAAGCTAAACCGGCTTTTTTTGATGATATTATGGGTTTAGCTATCGGGCCGTTATTTCTGATGTCTGAAATATATTTTATACTCGGTTTTGAGAAAAACCTTGAAAAAAGCATTACCCCCATGGCAATAGAAAAACGTCGATTATTAGAGCGAGCAAAATAAAATTAGACGTTAAAAATGAAAGCCATAACTAGGTTGATGGCTTTCACCTCCCCACCCCACCCTCCATTAAATTAATTTCAACTTTATTCGTTAGTAAGCTTTCCCCATAGCCTCATAAAATTAATGTATCAGCATCTATTAACATATCAAACAACGTTAAATATTTAAAAATAGTTATTGACCAATCGGTAAACAACCTGTAAATTACAATTATTGACCGAACGGTAAATAATTAATGAGACGCTACTATGGCAAGGCCAAGAGAATTTGAAATAAGTGATGCGCTAGAAAAAGCTATGGAAGCTTTTTGGGCTAAAGGTTATGACGCAACTTCCATGGTTGATTTGATGCAGGCAATGAATTTAAACAAAGGTAGTATCTATGCAGCGTTTGGAAACAAGCATGCTTTATTTACCAAAGCATTAACACAATATACTGATACAACATATGCACGCATAAAGCATATTTTTACAAGTGCGGATTCACCACAAGCAGCGATGAAAATTTTTTTTGATAAAATGCTAGTAGAACAATCAATATCAACAGAAAATGTCAAAACAGGTTCCCTTATGGTGAACTCTATTATTGAACTTGCCCCTCATGATGAAGAGGCAAAAATTATATTAAATCGTCAAGTAAAAAGGCTTGAAGCAGTATTCACAAAAGCCATTACACATGGCCAAAATACCGGAAGCTTTAGAAGTGATACTGAGGCTAAAGATATGGCTATCGAAGTAAGCGTGTTTACTTTTGGCATTATGTCTTACCGTAAAACAGGTTGTGATATTACCAAAATACAAAATATTACTAATAACTACTTAAAATCGCTTTTAGCGTAATTTTTTTACCTAATTATTGACCGAACAGTCCACAACTAAAAAGGAAAACAACATGAACTTTACTATTTCAAATATAACAAAAGGTATAATCGCCGGTTTAATTGCTACATTAGTGCTTACTGCCCTCATGATGATGAAAAAATTCATGGGGATAATGCCTGAGCTTGATCCCGTTCACATGATGGCCACTATGGCCGCACAAAAATCAGGAATGGAGACAAATATGATGATTGGATGGGTTATGCACTTTATGATCGGAGTGGTTGCATGGGGTAGTGCATTTGCTGTACTTAACAATATTTTGCCTACAAAAAATCAACTGACAAAAGGTATTGTTCTTGGAATAGCCGCTTGGTTCATCATGATGCTTGGTCCAATGGTAATGGCAGGTAATGGATTGTTTGGTTTAGCCTTAGGGCCAATGGCACCGGTTATGACCTTTATGCTTCACATAGTTTTTGGTGTGGTTTTAGGCTTTAGTTTTGAAAAGTTAACCATAAAATCAACTCGCGTTTAACACATTAAATAACTCGCAGCATAACAACATAAAGCCAATCAACTTAACGATTGGCTTTATGCTTAATAGCTAATTAAAAGCTTTTGTTATATTGCACAGCTAACAGTAAAGCATTACCTTCTGAGCTAAATTGCCAATCTTTTTGGCCAACGAATGGACTTAAAGATGTTGGTAATTGACCTAATAAAGCATCTTCTTCGGTAACTAATACTTTGTCACCATTTACATACGCAATAGCAAAATCTACGCTGTCTGTGTCGTTTAACTTATAAGTGGCACCAGCACTATACCAAAGGCGATCACTATCAGGGATTGAAATTGAACGGTGATCTGCAGCCGCAGATTGATCAAATGCTACACCCATTCTTAAGGTTAGGTCTTGATCAAAGTTATAGGTTGCGCCTAAAGCAAAACGGTAAGTATCTTCAAAGCTTTCTTGTTTTTCAAAAGCAAGTGCCCCGCCGGCATAAGCTTCAAGTTTTTCAAAACTAGACCACTGTGTAAACATAATGCTGTAATGAGCAGCCCACTGTGCAGTTAATTGATGAAAACCTGAAAACTCTGTAATTGCGGGCATATCTATCGTTAAATTACCATCTTCTGTTGGAGTGCCTAAACCTGTGTAATCACCTTCAAAAGCAAGCTCTACTTTGCTGCGATAGGCAAAACCAAGTCGATGATCACTATTTATTTCATAAACAACACCAACATTGAAACCAAAACCAAAATCGTCACCTGACATGTTAACGACTTCAGTACTGCTAGGTACTGGTGGAAACACTAAACCAACACCCGGAATGCTGATGCCGTTTTCTAGCACACTACCCGCATGTCTAATAAGTTCGGCTTCGCCATAAACAACATTTAAGCCTAAACCTAAACTAAGCTGGTCATTAACACGGTAAGAGCCACTAATATTAGCATTAATGGTTTTTAAGTCGGTGATACCACCAATAGATCCTGCCGCGTAGTTAGTATCATACTCACTTTTTAAGCCATAATTTGAGTTGATCGCTAAACCATAAGCGAAAGTATCATTTACTGGATTAATAAAGTAAGCCGCTGGGATAATAGCACTAGGTACAACGCCGTCTTGATCAAGCTCATTCGCATCGAAGTCTGTGCCAAGAATATCAGGGCCACTAACACCCTCAATTTTTACACCGGGATCAATATAAGTTGCTGATAACGATAAAGACTTTTTGTCAAATAACGCCATGGCGGCTGGGTTACGGGCTAAAACAGCTGCATCATCGGCGATTACAGCATCACCAGCAAAAGCACGGCCTAAGCCTGAGGCACTTGTTTCGTTTAACTGAAAAGAGGCTGAGTAAGAATTAAAAGCGGCCAAGGTGATTGCAGTGGCGATAATTGATTTTTGAAATGTCATGCTAAGATCTCGAAATTATGGAAAAATATATTTATCGTATTGGAAAACAATGTATTTATCGTATTGATAACTAAGGTAATAATACATGAAAAACTGTATTCTACTTGTAAGTAAGTGTAACTGAAGCATCAATAAGCGTTTGCTGGATAATTTATTAAATAAATCCCCGTTTGAAGTTGGTTTAATCTGCTAAAACATGCAATTAACTAACGGTGCTGCCTAAATCCGTTCTAAAGGCAGCACACTATTCCATGCAAGTAAGTCCCTGCCGATTTCTATTCAAAACGGCCAAGCTGTAGATTTAAAATTGCTATAAAGTTCTATTTTGTGGTTACTAATTAATTGAAAGCATTAAATAAAGGTACCAAGCTTATTTGATTTAGTTAACTTAGTTAATGCTACAGTCGGTTGCTGTAAATGGCATAATGTAAGATGATTCGTTGAATACATATTTCAATTGTCGTGATGTTAGTCTTTCAGCGCTGCGCAATATTGTTTTATTGAAACAACTAATCCCTGAGACCGCCCTATTGGTAGATTTAATATCACATGTAACTTATCTTAATTAGAGCCTTTCGGGAAAGTTACCAAAAATACCATCTACGTTTAGGTTTTTTATTTTGGCAATATCATCACTGTCATTCACCGTATAAACATAAACTTTTAGACCTTTGTCATGTGCATCATTCACAAAGTCTTGGTTAACGAAGTCTATACTTAAGTTGATAGATTGAGCATTAAGTTGAACGGCACATTCAGCATAAGTAAGCGGAATACCTTCAAGTAAAGCACCAATAGGAATTTGAGGACACAAGTGTTTAAATTTATTTAATTCAGGGTGATCAAATGAAGAAACCATAAAATCAAGCTCGTTCCAGCCGTGGTTTTTTATGTATTTATCTATTATTTGATACGTTGCAACTGCTGTGTTTCTTCCCTTTAGCTCAATATTGACGATCACCCTTTTATCAACAAGATCCAATACTTCTTCAAGTGTAGGAATTAACTCACCTTTACCCGCATCTAGTTGTCTTAACTCTGTAAAAGTTTTATCTTCGGTATACCCTGTGCCATTCGTAGTTCTGTCTATTTTATCGTCATGTATTACAACAAGTTCGCCTGTTTTACATACATATACATCTAATTCTATCGCATCAACATTTAACGCTAATGCTTTTTTAAAAGATCTTAACGTGTTTTCAGGTTCATGTCCCATTGCGCCACGATGCCCTATTTTTAGTATCTTTTTATCCAAAATTTATTCCTATTTGTTTCTATATTAGAATTATTAGCGCAATTAACACTATTAGCTTGCCCACAGTTAAATCAACACAGCGTTATATCAATACCCACCTATTGAACAAGCATAAGCAGTTTTAAATGATTTAAGACAATTGTTTTAATGCTTTTTTTAGTGGCTCTAGATGTGATTCATAGTTGCGCCATTGTTCAAGGCCACTTTGATAAATGGGTTGTCGTACCTGCTCCGAACTCGGTGTGCGAACAGCACGCTTATTTCGATGAAAATCAATACAAGTCTGTTCAAAAGGAAGCCCACAATAATCTAATATGCGCCGAACCTGAGTTTCAAGATCCGCAACCACATCCTCATACTGCACTCGTAAAATTTTGCCTGGCAATTCTTTATCCCAATGATCCATAAGCTCAACATAACTGCGATAATAATGTCCAATATCTTCAAGACTATAGGAAAACTGTTGACCCTCACCAAACAACTGTTTAAAACCACTAAAACAACAAGAAAAAGGGTCGCGCCTTGCATCAATAATTTTGGCGTTAGGCAAAATGAGGTTGATAAGGGCAATATGTCGAAAATTATTTGGCATTTTGTCGATAAAATACATGGCACCCTGGCGATGATGCTGGGTTTCTTCGATATACAACTCGCCCATTTTAGTTAAATCATCAGCGGAAATATTGTTTAAAATACTCGGATATTTGGGGTTGTCCTGTGTGGCTTGTCGCCCATTCAAGCGGTGTGCTAAACCAATAATATTGGCCAACTCCATTGTTCCGTCAACTTGTGAATGAGAAGAAAGTATTTGTTCCAAAAGTGTTGAACCCGCTCTTGGTAGTCCGACTATAAATATAGGATCTGGGGCAAGACAACCGGCCGATTTATTTCGATTGAAAAATTCGGCATCAAAATTATTTTTCTGAAATTCAAACGATGCCTCTAGAGATTTACGATCAAACCGGTCTTGCTCACTTTTAAGCTTATTGCCGCGATGGTAAAAAGAAAACGCTTCGTCAAAACGCCCACTGTCTTCTAAGTCTTTGCCAAGTGCAAAGCAAAAGTGAATTTTATCGTTTATAGCTATTGTAGCGCTTGCTTCCTGAGACCGCATTTGTTCACGTTCATCTGCTGAAAATCGATAAGTTTTTAAATTAGCCAAACTCCAGAACGCATCGCCAAAGTCTGGTTTGATTGTATAGCTTTTGCGATATGCTTTAATTGCATCTTCAACACGGCCCATTGTTTTTAAGGCATGGCCAAGTGTTAAATATATTGAATAATTATCTTCGTTATTTAGCAATACACTTTCAAAGGTGTTGATAGCCCCTTCAAAATCTCCCGTTGCTTGTTGAGCATTACCAAAGCCAATTTTGAACGTTGAATTTTCTGGGTCTGAATCTAACAAAATTTTGGCTTGTTCAAGTGCCTTATGAAATTTTTGGCGCTTATGCAGCACATGCACATAGTCCAAACGGGCCCTTTTAAAGTTTGGTTCAAACTCTAAACAGCTGGCTAATAAGAATTCTGCGTCGTCAAGAATTTGAAACTTTGTCCCTAATTCAGCCAGTAGCCGCATAGCTTCTGGTTGATGTGGGTTCTCTTTGAGAAAATGACGACAAAGCCATTCTGCACGGTGTAATTGTTTTTGGTGTATTAGGCTAGAAACAGAGACTAATGCAGGCGGTAGGCTAGAAAGCCAATCAACTCGGTTCTTAGCTTCCTGTCGCATAGGATAGCCTGGTTCATCAGCCAGTACTCGCCAACTTCCAAACAAAGCAGGATTTAAGCTAACCGCCTTTTCAAGTGCGGTAATGGCTTTAGAGGTATTCCCTAGCGCTTTGTGAATATACCCCTGCTCTTGATGAGCCCTACCATGATCCGGTACTTTTAACAGAATTTGGTCAAGGTTTTCCATCGCTTGGCTATAATTTTTTTGTTTACGCTGACAAACGGCAAGACAATAAATCCCTTCAATGTGCCCAGGATTTATTAATAGCATTTTATGAAGAGTTTCAGACGCTTCGTTTAAGTGACCTTTACTAATTAAGCGCTGGCACTCTTTAATCGTTTGTTCAGGTGGGATCAATTTATTTGGCAAAATAATGTCTCAGTAAATATTAAGATACAGCTGATATTATCTATAGAGGTCAAAAAGTAAGAAGGGTCGACATGATTAAACGCCGACCCTTACGCATTTTAAATTATCTTAAAATGCTAATAATCATAGCTTATTCTAAAACCAATAGTACGAGGTCTTGTTGGCGAAACCCTATATACATTATCGGCTGAACCTGCTGCAACTTGCCCAAGCGAGTCTGTAGCATTGTCAATAAAGAGCGTTGCTTTCCAGTCATCTTTACCAATAGAAGCTGACAAATTAACTTGAGTATATGACGGTAACTCAACGCGATCAGCTTCAACTAGGCTATTAAATCGTGAGTCTGTCCACTTAAATATACCTTGAAACACAGCAGAAAAATCACCTATTTCTTGGTAGTAACTTGCGCCTATAACGCCTTCAGTTTCAGGTGCGTAAGGAAGGTTTGAGCCTACAGGTGTAATATTCACCAGTGTATTTGGAATATCAGTCAATTCTGAATCGATATAACTAAATGAACCAAAAACATCAACGTTATCGGTTGCAGCCCAGTTAAGTTCAAACTCTAAACCATTGATTTCGGCCGATCCAACATTGTCGAAGAATGAGTTATTGGCGATACTCAGATCAAGAACACCTTGTTGCATATCAGTAAAGTCAACATTATATATAGCGCCGTTAAAGCGTAATGTGTTATTTAGCCATGCGGTTTTCCAACCTAATTCAACACTGACTACATCATCGGTATCAAACGTAGCCGGGATCCCGCCAGTACCAACTGAGCGGTTAAATCCGCCGCCTCTAAAGCCTTCAGAATACGTAGCGTAGAACATTGCATCAGCATTCATTTTCCAGCGGATATTCGCTTTGTAAATGGTTCCTGATATGGTTGAAGGAGTCAAACCTTCTAATCTTGAATCTACATTTGTTCCAGCATCAGCTTCTGGTCCAGACGCTCGTTGGCCAAAAGGCGATTGCCCCATTAAGCCCATTTCAATGTCATAGCGACGGGCACCAACTGTTACGGTTACATCTTCAGTAACATCATAAGCAAGTTCACCAAATACTGATATCTCTTCACGATCTGCTTGGTAATCATTGAAGTAGGTTACGCCGGCAGGTCGAGCACTGCCGTCTGTATTAGTGAAAGCGCCTGGTATCGGAAAGTTTGGCGAGAAACCAGCTGCAATAGAGCCAGCATAGTTAAAATCGGTTAAAGTGTTAAGTTGTTGATCATCATAAAACACACCACCAATCGCTCTAAAACGATCATTAGCATTTGTTGCAACACGAATTTCGTGCACGCTACGTTCCGTTTCAAATTGTTCAGAAGTCGTCATCACAGGACTAAAACATTCATCATAACCTGGGTAACTACAAATGTAGTAAGGAACAAAAGGGCCTATTTCAATATAAGCGGTATAATCTGTATTACCTTGGAAAGTTCGGCTGGTGAATGAGCCATTATAGATAACTTCTAGTCCACCAAGCATGCCATTCACAGTCCATTGTGTCAGGTCTACCTTGTCATCGCCGTCAGTAGGAGAGAAAGTCGAAACATTTAAGTCATCTTCAGAACTAATAGTGGGATCGTATTCGAAAGAGCCTTCGGTATCTAGCTGTTGACTTGTGTGCTGTACTAACAAATCCCATTCGTTATTGATTTGCCATAATGCACTGACTCTCATGCCGCGGTATGTCGCTTCATTGTAATCGTCTTTTGCAAGCGTGGCGTTACTTACTTCCTGTCGAGACGAAGGTACACTTCCACCCAACGCTGGATTAGTCAATGGTAATTGCGTCGTGGCAAGAGGATTATCTATGAAGCCAGCATCTGTAGAGTTATAAGCAGCAACACGAATTGCAAATTTATCGTCTACAATAGGAACATTAATATAACCTTCAGATTTATTACTTATGCCACCGCTCTTAGTAGATGACATACCTATTTGACCACCAGCTCTAAATTCGTCCAATACTGGTTTATTCGTAATAAGGCGCACAGTACCCGCTTGTGAGCTGGCACCAAATAATGTGCCTTGAGGGCCTTTTAACACTTCAATGCGTTGCAAATCAACTGCATATAAATCTATATTACGACCGGGTGTAGTTACTGGTGCTTCATCAAGATAAGTGGCAACACTTGGTTCGCCACCAATGCCGGCAAGTCTAACATCGGCACGACCTGCCGATACACCACGGATATATGTTTCTTGTTTACCTGGTCCTTGGCCTTCAGAGCTTACACCTGGTAGCATTGCGATGTAATCGCCAAAGCTATCAACACCTAACGCTTGAAGTTTTGCACCACTCATTGTTTGTACAGCGAGTGGTACCGTTTGTTGATTCTCTGATCTTCGAGTGGAAGTAACGACAATAGTTTCAATTTGACGTTCAGTCTCAACTTCTTTTTTTTCTAGATTACTATTTTCTTGAGCTTGTACGTTGCCATTGCATAATGCGAGTGTTATCGCCATAGTCAATGCTGTTTTAACCGGTCGGTTTATTTGATACATGTGTATCCTCTTTTATTATCTTGGTTGATTATCTTGGTTGATTATCTTCATACGACGTAGTGAGCTTTAATTGGCGCTAGGGAAATTAATATATTGATTTTGATGCAAAGCATTTATCGACAACAACATCCCTTTATCTATTACCTCCTACCTCTTCACGACATACCGTTACAAATAAATAGATAACGGCAGTCGCATAACATTTTCTGTCTTATAGTTTCATGACTTTATACGATAGTAATTTTACGCTACAGCATACTACAATATTTAAAAGATTACTGAATATAGGCAAAATAAACTGCAATCTTCGGTGAAAAACGCCTATTTAGCTGAAGTTCTTGTTGAACAGTTTAACAAAATTACTTCAGCGAATAGTGACTAAATATTTAAAGGCACTAAAAATTTTAGGTCATTAACGCTTAATTAACGTTTAAGTAAAGCTTCTCCTAATTTTGCCGCTTTATATTCAGCATGCATAAATGCCCAAACTGAGATAATGCCAACAGAAGAAATTAATATCAGCATGTTCATAAAGCTAGACCAGCCACCCACACTATCTGCCAATCTTCCCCCGATAAAAGCAAACATTGCACTTGCTGCAAAACCGAAAGCATCAATCAAACTCACCAACTTTGCACTATGCGGCCCACCGTATTCGATAGAAAATATTGACATCGGCAAGTAATAAGCTGGAGAAATTGAAAAGGCAAACAAGAATATTGCGCCTAGCGCCACAAAGTAATTAACTTCAACACTCAAATTAAACCAATATAGGTATTTCAAGGTAAGTACACTTAATAAACTAAGCGTCATTGCTATAGTCAATACAGTACGGATCCCCTTTTTTGAAAAACGGTCATAAAATGCTATAGAAGCTAACAGCCCAACCAAAGAACCTATGGGGAATATAGTAGAGGCCATTGCTGCCTGCGATGGTGATAATTGATACGTTTCCATCAGATAAACCGACACAAAGTCTAAAAAGGCCATCATACAAGTAAGCATCATTAACATGAGTACTACCAACCAAACTCTTGGGCTTTTCACAAATGCCAACATACCACCCATCATGCTAGTGCCATTTAGCGGATGGTTGTATTTGTTATCAATCGCTTGTTTTGATGCTATAGCCAACGCGATTCCTTCTTCACTAGTATCGGTATTATTACTTTCATTGTCTCTGAAAAAATTAGGATTTTCCGGCTTCTCCTTCAAGAAAAAATAACAGCCAATAAAAATAACGAGTGCAAAAGCCGCAGCGATAAAGGCTACAGTTCGCCAATGCATAAAACTCAGCAACCAACCGAAAAATAGTGTAGCTAACACTACACTAAATCTAGAACTGGTAGAAATAATGCTCCACACTCGTCCGTAATGATGCGGGTGATACCATTCTCCAACCAACTTAGTCATACCAGGCCAGCCTGAAGACTTTGTACAATAAAGTAGAAATGAAAACCCGGTGAAAGCCATTACATTAGGCGAAAGTCCAAAAGCTATAACAAACAGCGCAGTAAGGAAAATACCGATTAAAAAAGTAAAGCGCCCGCCAATTTTATCAGCAAGAGGTCCCCAAATGAGCTTTCCAACCAGCGCACCTAAGGTGCCATAAGCGGCGAAATCACCGATATTAGTTTTTGTTAAGCCTAAAGTATCGTCAGCAAGCATAGCCGGACTTAAAATAGTAATCATTTGGCGGCAGATCATCATGGCGGCATAACCAAGATACATGGCGATTAAAATATTTAATTGTTGTGGAGGTCGAATAGACATAATTTCTCTGTGAACGGTTGCAATATAGTTGACTAGGCTTCTATAAAGCTAGGGTTCTTTTGGGGTTAATTGTTATTGTTATTGTTTAAACGAGGTATGTTACTCATTAGCTTACGTTAAATTACGCATAAACAGTCAGCGCTAGATGATACTAAACTTAACCAAAATAAGGAAACTTCTATAAGTTAAATTTTTGTTAAATAAATATTACTTAAAAAAATTCTATTCTGAGTATCCGTAATGTATAAAAATTCCGTGGGCGGTGGAAATAAATTAAAATTTTGTAAACCAACAATACGGTTAAATTTTTATCCAAATATTATAACAAATTCACTAAAACCATCGTTGAGTTCAAAATATGTGATTGATGCTTACATTGATCTAAACCAGTAAATAATACCAATTGATATAAACAATCGATCAATTTTAAACGAGGATAAATTTTCAGTAGCAAGGCGCTTGATTGATTCTTACATGGATGTAAGTCATTAGAGCAATGCAGGAGCATATTGTCGAGCAATAGCAGGCTATTAGGATTGAAAGCAACGTAGATACTGGATATTTAAAACGCTTTAGAATGATCGATTGTTTATATCAATTGGTATTAGTCTGTAGTTATCGCTAGAGAGTTATTTAAATAAAATTGTAATTGATAAAGACTTTTAGAGAAATGGAGTTACAAAAGTTTTGGATTTACTGAATAGATATTTCAATATAAAGATGGTACCCGGGGCCGGACTTGAACCGGCACGCTCTTACAAGCGAGGGATTTTAAATCCCTTGTGTCTACCAATTCCACCACCCGGGCAACGAGGAGCATTTTTAACGTAATCTTGGTAACTACGTTGTTTTATTGAAAAACATCAACAATAAAACTTAAAAAAATTGGAGCGGCTAACGAGACTCGAACTCGTGACATTCACGTTGGCAACGTGATGCTCTACCAGCTGAGCTACAGCCGCTTCGTAGAAAAACTTTATACTACTTACTGAAATATTCAGTAATGGTACCCGGGGCCGGACTTGAACCGGCACGCTCTTACAAGCGAGGGATTTTAAATCCCTTGTGTCTACCAATTCCACCACCCGGGCAACGAGAAGTATTTTTTTATAGTAGAGATTGGTTCCCTACTTGATAGTAAAAACTATCGAAATTGGAGCGGCTAACGAGACTCGAACTCGTGACATTCACGTTGGCAACGTGATGCTCTACCAGCTGAGCTACAGCCGCTTCATAGAGCTAGTTTATATTAAAAAAGCTTTCACACATGTTTTAAAATTTGGAGCGGCTAACGAGACTCGAACTCGTGACATTCACGTTGGCAACGTGATGCTCTACCAGCTGAGCTACAGCCGCTTCATTTTAAAACTATCTATACATATGCCAATATGTATTAACACCCCTACTGCATTAATGAAATGGTACCCGGGGCCGGACTTGAACCGGCACGCTCTTACAAGCGAGGGATTTTAAATCCCTTGTGTCTACCAATTCCACCACCCGGGCAATGTGGAGGCGGGTCCCGGAGTCGAACCGAGGTAATCGGATTTGCAATCCGGTGCATGGCCACTCTGCCAACCCGCCAATCTCATTAACTACGAGTAAGGTAGTATTCCTTGAATTTTTCTCTTAAAGAGAATTGGAGCGGCTAACGAGACTCGAACTCGTGACATTCACGTTGGCAACGTGATGCTCTACCAGCTGAGCTACAGCCGCTTCATCTGCTGACTCCCTGTCAACTGGAAACGCATTCTACATTGAAAAACTGATGAGTCAACCCTTTAATATCAATTTTATTTTGACTGCTCAAAAAGCGACTAATATGGTGTTTTTTTAACTAAAATCACGGTTATTTATCACAAACTACTTATTTAACTCTGGCCAAGCGGCTTTAAAGTAAACCACCATAGACCAAAAAGTAAGCACTGTAGCAAGTGCATAAAAACTATATGCCGCAAAAAGTAATATTTCATGCGGAAATTCAAATAAAATTAGTGGGATATCGTAAGTTGGATACCAAATTAATCCCATAATGCCTAACATTTGCGCCGCGGTTTTATATTTACCTAGTTGTGAAACAGCAATTATTTCTCTTTTTCCACGAGAAGACATGAATTCACGCAGTGCACTTATAAATATTTCGCGCGCAATCATTAAAATAGCCGAAACAGAAATCCACCATACTTGTAAGTCTTGAATGAGAATAACTAACGCAGCAACCACCATGAGTTTATCTGCTACAGGGTCAATAAAAGCACCAAATGCTGATGATTGATTTAACTTTCGTGCCAAATAGCCGTCAAGTGCGTCACTTATAGCAGCAAACCAAAAGACCACAAAAGCGCCAAAATGGTTCCACGAAACGGGTAAATAAAACACCACGATAAAAACGGGGATTAAAACAATTCTAAATAAAGTAATTTGATTGGGGATGGTCCACATAATATGTTTTTATATTCTTATCGGTAACTGAGCAAGATTTACAGACATTTTACACAGATCACGTGTTAATTGTCATGCAAGGCGTCATAAATATTTTCTGCTAATACTTTACTTACACCGGGTACTTTTTCTAAGGTGGCCCTATCAGCTTTTAAAACTTCTTGTAAGCCACCTAAATACTGTAAAAGCGCCTGCCTTTTTTTAGCGCCAATACCCGGAATACTCTCTAAGGTTGATTTTTTACTTACTTTTTGTCGCTTAGCTCTATGCCCGGTTATTGCAAAGCGATGCGATTCGTCACGTATATGTTGCACTAGATGCAAAGCTGGCGATGTAGCTGGTAAAGATATTAACTGATGACTGCCAGCTAAAATTAGGGTTTCAAGGCCTGGTTTTCTCGACTCGCCTTTGGCAACCCCTACTAATAAAGGTGTTTTTACTCTATCAACGCCAGCAAAAAAATCTTCTGCTTTGGCTAACTGCCCTTTTCCGCCATCAATAAAAATAATGTCAGGCATTTTCTCTTCACTGGTCACTTTGCTGTAGCGTTTATCTAATGCAAAGGCCATAGCCGCATAATCATCGCCAGGAGTAATGCCATGCACGTTATAACGCCGGTAATCACTTTTTAATGGGCCTTCTTGATTAAACACGACATTCGACGCCACAGTTTGTTGTCCCATGGTATGGCTAATATCAAAGCATTCAATACGAGATATGCCATTAGGTAGCTCAAAGACTTCATTCAATGCTGAAAATCGAGCTTGCATGGATTCTTTATGAGAGTTTCGTGTCATTAATGCCGTCGCCGCATTGGTGCAAGCCAACTTCAGATACTGGGCACGTTCAGTGCGAACATTATGCGACATTTTAACATCATGCTCTGCCTGTTCTATAATCACTCGTATTATGTCTTCTTGGCTTTCAATCGCCTCAGGAATAATAATTTCTTTAGGAACAGCGCCTAAATTAAGATCATTACCAATATAATGCTGACTAATAAACGCGGCAATTATCTCAGCATCGCTCGTATCAACAGGCACAGTGGGGAAATAACTTTTACTGCCTAATATTTTATGATCACGAATAAATAATAAATGAATACAAGCTTGAGATTTATGACGATGAAGCCCTATTACGTCCATTTCTGCGGCAGAACCACTCACAAATTGTTGTTGCTGCACTTTACGTAATGTCGATATTTGATCTCTATATTTTGCCGCCAATTCGAAATGTAGAGTTTTGCTAGCGTTTTCCATGTTCTCAACTAGGTGCTCAATAACTTTTGAGCTTTTCCCTTTAAGAAACAGTTTCGCTAACTGAACCTGCTTTTGATAATCTTCAGGCGATATTTTATCTACGCAAGGCGCTGAACATCGACCGAGTTGATACTGTAAACATGGTCGACTACGGGCGCGGTAATAACTGTCTTCACATTGACGTAATGGAAAGAGCTTTTGCATAAGACGCAAGCTTTCCCAAACTGCACCTACAGTAGGATAAGGCCCGAAGTAATCTCCCTTAACTTTTTTACCACCGCGATGCAGACCTAATTTTGGATGTTTGTGATCGGTGATCAACAAATAAGGATAAGATTTATCATCGCGCAGTAAAATATTATATTTGGGTTGGTATTTCTTAATATAATTATTTTCAAGTATCAGCGCTTCGCCTTCCGTATGGGTCACGGTAACGTCTATCGCTGAAATTTGTTTTACTAAAGCGCGGGTTTTATTGCTGCCAACATCTTTTCGAAAATAACTCGCTAAACGTTTTTTTAACTGCTTAGCTTTACCGACATAAATAACAGTTTGGGTTATATCGTACATACGATAAACCCCTGCTTGTTCAGAAACTGCGGCTAAAAAGGCTTTATGATCAAATAATGTTTCATCATTTGGTAAGGTTTGGTCAGACAATGCTACAAAACTTCAGTTTTTAACATGCCATGACGAATTGCTAAATGTGTTAATTCAACGTCATTACCCACGTTCAGTTTTTCAAACATGCGGTAGCGATAACTGTTAATCGTTTTTGTACTCAACACTAATTGCTCAGAAATATTCGGCACTTTTTCGCCTCGCGTTATCATTAGCATTATTTGTAGCTCACGCTCAGACAAACTACTAAAAGGATTTTCGTCGGGTGATTTAAATTGGCTTAACGCCATTTGCTGAGCAATTTCTGGTGTTATATAACGCTGACCGCTGTTAACAGCACGAATAGCGTTGATCATTTCGTCTGGGCCAGCACCTTTAGTTAAGTAGCCTGCCGCACCAATTTGCATAACTTTGGTGGGAATTGGGTCTTCACAATAAACAGTTAATACAATCACTTTAACGTCAGGCGCATAACGGATAATTTTTTTCGTGGCTTCTAAACCACCAATGCCTGGCATGTTCATATCCATCAGAACCACGTTAGGTTCGACTTTACGACAAAACTGAACGGCTTCCTCGCCTGTTTTGGCTTCACCAATCACCTTAAGTCCTTTTACTTCGTCTAGGATTTTTCGTATTCCAGTACGAACCAACTCGTGGTCATCAACTAACAAAACATTTATCAAAGCAAGTTTACCTTATGAATACTTTATAAAAAGTAGCGGAGTAAAGACAAAATAATATAGCGATTAAGCTGTTAACACAATCAAAATTCGAGCCCAACTATTAATTTAGTACACAAAGCGCACAAATGCTGATTTTTATAACAAGAACTACAGGTCGTTTTTATTTAGCCAGTTATTTAATAAGCCAATTTGGCCATTTTTATATGCTGCGTAAGTTAAACGCACGGCATTACTTAAAATAATACTGTCGTTCCATTTTGTTTGTTCTGCAATCAATTCGTAGCATTTTTGAGCTTCTGGCGAAAGATAACCGCGCATTTCTTTTTTACCTTTGTCTTTTTGTCGCTCACGATAACGCTTTTGTTTTTCTGCATTAGTTAGTGCTTTCTTTTTATTATCCATCAATTACTTACCTAATTTCATTTTAAAACGTTACCGGTTACGCATAACTAATTCTGGCAAATTTAATCGGCTTTGTTAAGTAAAATATAGATTTATTTAACTGTTCGGAGTTGTTTAGCGTACAAGTGTTCGCTAAAGTAACGGCTTTGAAATTATTAATAAATTTAAGTGATCACATGGAACAACAAAACTCGTTCTCGAAAGAAGACCTAGTAAAAGCAGGTACTGGTGAAATGTTTGGCCCTGGCAACAGCCAGTTACCTTCTGACAATATGTTAATGATGGATAGAATTATTAGCATAAACGATGATGGCGGTGAACATGGCAAAGGCGAAATTATTGCCGAATTAGATATAACCCCGGATCTGTGGTTTTTCGATTGTCACTTTAAAGGCGACCCAGTAATGCCAGGTTGTTTAGGCTTAGATGCTATGTGGCAATTAACCGGTTTCTTTCTAGCATGGTCAGGTGGTCCAGGTCACGGACGTGCTTTAGGCGTAGGAGAAGTTAAATTCACTGGCCAAATTCTACCAACAGCGAAAAAAGTAACTTATAAAATTACGCTAAAGCGCGTAATTAAGCGTAAACTCTTTATGGGCATTGCTGACGGCACTGTATCTGTAGATGGCCGTGTAATTTATACAGCTAAAGATTTAAAAGTGGGTTTATTTACTGATACCACTAAATTTTAATGAAGAGCTAACCTAGTTTTTTTTATTAAACATAAAAAGCCAGCATTCACGCTGGCTTTTGTGTTTCTAATTATCGGGTAATTAATCTTAATAAACGTAGAGTACCCATTAGTTAGAGCACAAAGCTAAAAACACAGCAAAAACATTTTACCACCGAATCACCGAGGGACTTCGTCCTACCCCGAGAAGAGCAAAGAACCTTAAAGTAAGATCTTACCCATATTAACTTTTCTTATCACTAATCATTTCTCGGTGTAGCGCTCAGCGTCTCGGTGCCTCGGAGGTAGAAGCCCTTAATCTCTTGATCACATACTAAACAAAGAACTCAGTAGTAAAAAATATAAAAAAATAGACACAACAAAACATTTCACCACCGAGGCACCGAGGGACTTCGTCCTACACTGAGAAGAGTAAAAAACATTAAAGTAAGGTCTTACAATAAAAGTCCTTTATCACTAATCACTTCTCGGTGTAGCGCAAAGCGCCTCGGTGGTAGAAGCCCTTAATCCCTTAATCCCTTAAGCTCTTAATTTTTTAAATACAAAGAGTACTCAATGGTAGAACCACTTAATCACTTAACTTCTAACACAATAGCGCGAAAACGAAAAAGCCAGCAGTTACGCTGGCTTTTGTTCATCCAATATTTACAACATAATAGCGATATAGATTAACTATTGGCGATACGCTCGTCTACAACAGCAATCGCTTGATCAATTCTAGCTAATACTTTTTGTTGATCTAACAACGCTAAAGTAATATCTAATGAAGGAGAATTACCACCACCAGTTGCAGCAACACGTAAAGGCATACCGACTTTACCCATACCGACTTCAAGTTCAGTCGCCGTATCATTAATTGCGGCATGAATTGGTGCTGGTGACCAATTAGTTAAGGCAGCTAACTTCTCTTTTACTAACAACAATGGCGCTTTAACTACTGGACGTAAGTGTTTTTTAACAGCACTGGCTTCAAGTTCAGTAAAATCTTCATAGAAGTAACGGCTAATTTCTGCCATTTCTTTTAAAGTTTTAACACGATCTGCCTGTATTTTAACTATTTCAGCAAGTGCAGGACCATTTTCAATGCTAATGCCCTGTGCTTTCATATGCCATTCTAGGTGAGTAGCAACATAAACAGGATCTAGTGTTTTCATATAATGCTGATTAACCCAAATAAGTTTATCTGTGTTAAAACCAGAAGCAGCACGATTACAATCTTTCAGGTCAAATAATTCAATCATTTCTTCACGAGAGAATATTTCTTTATCGCCATGTGACCAACCTAAACGCACTAAGTAATTAAGAAGCGCTTCTGGTAAATAACCGTCATCACGATATTGCATTACGCTAACTGCACCATGACGTTTAGATAAACGTTTGCCGTCATCACCTAATATCATAGGAATATGAGCATATTCAGGTACAGTTGCGCCTAAGGCGATTAAAATATTAATTTGTTTTGGTGTGTTACTAATATGGTCGTCACCGCGCACAACATGAGTAACTTTCATATCCCAATCGTCAACCACAACAGTTAAGTTATAAGTAGGTGTACCATCAGAACGTGCAATTATTAAATCGTCAAGTTGCTCATTACTAATAGTAATGTCACCTTTTACCATATCTTTAATAACAACATCGCCATTTAATGGGTTCTTAAAACGAATAACGTAAGGTTTATCTTCAGGGTAATCAGAACGGTCACGCCACAAACCATTGTATTTCTCAATTTCACCTTTGGCTTTAGCTTCCTCACGCATAGCATCAACTTCTTCAGCAGTACTATAACAACGATAAGCATTGCCAGAAGCAAGAAGTTGTTCAATCACTTCTTTATAACGGTCAAAACGTTCAGTTTGAAAGTATGGGCCATGAGTCCAAGGTAAGTCTAACCAATTCATACCGTCCATAATCGCATCTACAGAAGCTTGGGTTGAACGCTCTAAATCAGTGTCTTCTATTCTAAGAATAAAATCTCCGCCATTCTTTTGCGCATAAAGCCAACTATATAAAGCAGTACGTGCACCGCCAACATGTAAATATCCTGTTGGGCTTGGCGCAAATCGAGTTGTTAAAGTCATAAAGATCTCAATGATGTATACCCTTATTTAAGTAAGTAAATAAATTAAACAAAGGTTATTAAAAAAGTTGTCGGCATTTTATCAGGCACACGCAGGAAATACACCTTTCACATGTTAAATTTATTAATGTGCTACCTCGAAAATTGAAAATAAAGCACACAAAACCACCACTCTGTCGAATTTTAAAGCGTTCGAGCTAAATAGTTAAAAAAAACATAAAAAATTACCGACTTTTGGTTGACAGCTTTTTCGATCTCCCTATAATACGCCCCCACAGAGAAGGACGATTAGCTCAGTTGGGAGAGCACCGCCCTTACAAGGCGGGGGTCACTGGTTCAAGCCCAGTATCGTCCACCACTTCTCTGGAAATAAAGAATAAGATAGATCGGACGATTAGCTCAGTTGGGAGAGCACCGCCCTTACAAGGCGGGGGTCACTGGTTCAAGCCCAGTATCGTCCACCACTTCTTTTGAAGTGAGGTAGACAATTTAGCGTTGAGAAAGAAATAAGGTCAACACCTTCTACTCTTTATCACCCGCGCCGAATCACTGGTTAAAACCCAGTATCGTCCACCACTTCTGTTCCATAAAGAAGTATAAAATAAAAATGGACGATTAGCTCAGTTGGGAGAGCACCGCCCTTACAAGGCGGGGGTCACTGGTTCAAGCCCAGTATCGTCCACCACTTCTTTTGAAGTGAGGTAGACAATTTAGCGTTGAGTAAGAAATAAGATCAACACCTTCTACTCTTTATCACCCACGCCGAATCACTGGTTAAATATCAGTATAGTCAACCACTTCTTTTCCATAAAGAAGTATAAAATAAAAATGGACGATTAGCTCAGTTGGGAGAGCACCGCCCTTACAAGGCGGGGGTCACTGGTTCAAGCCCAGTATCGTCCACCACTTTTATTTTTAATAAAAAGTTAAAACACCTTCTCCTCTTTATCACCAGCGCCGAATAACTAATTCATGTCCAGTATCCTCCAGAAAATTTATTTAAAACTAAAAATATTAAGTCACACGCTTATAAAAATTCTGAAATAACTAAATTTTTCTTTTCAATTAAAATTACTCGGCTTAACTAACGATGTACCTAATACATAATAAATGCTAGTTTTGTGCTAATTCGACTTAAATAGGGTTTTCACGTGTTTAAATATTTATTTTCTTTGAGTTTATTGTTATTCATCAACTTAAGTTATGCAACCGAACAAAAGCCAGTATTTGAAAAGCCTAACATTATTGTCATTATGACTGATGATCATGGCCAATGGGCGCTAGGTGCATACGAAAAACGCATGAAAACGCCTAACTTAGATTACTTAGCCGAACAAGGTGTGATATTCGACAACGCTATGACGCCAGCGCCTGTTTGTTCGGCAGCTAGAGCGAGTTTTCATACCGGTAAAATGCCCTCACAACATGGTGTTTACGATTTTTTATCTGAGGGTAAAGACTACGACAATAAGTGGTTGGTGGGAGAAAAATTTCTGGGTGAGCGATTACAAGAGAATGGCTATCGCACTGCATTATTTGGTAAATGGCACGCTAATGAAGCAAGCCCAAAGCCCGTGGCAGGTTTTGATCACTGGTTAAGTTACGATGCGTTAAAAGTAGGTTGGAAAAACCAATATCAACACCGTGGTAATGTTTCTTTTTCACAAAACGGTAAACCTGTTGAATATACGGGGGTACAAGCAAGGTTTTTAACCGCTGAAGCGATTAACTTTATCGACCAAGAAAATAGCAAACCTTTTTTTATTAACTTAAATTACGTTGAACCCCACGCTCCTTTTGAAGACCTTCCAGAGCGGCTTGTAAGTCATTACCGACCTATTGCACTTGAGATGATCCGCGACGGTGGTAATTCTGACCTTATGCTTGGCAGTAATTATTCCTCAGTACCCAAGAACCATCCTGAAGCCCTAGCACAATACTTAGCAGCAATTAGTCTTATTGACGAACAACTGGGTCATATTATGGATGCTTTGGAGGGGCGTGACTTACTTAAAAACACCGTTATTGCGTTTGTTTCTGATCATGGCTTATTAATGGGCCAATACGGTTTGTATGGCAAAACAAATGCTTCATTTCCTTATAACTTTTATGAAGAAACCATACGTATACCTTTTATAGTTTACGGACCAGAATCACTTATTCAAGGCAAACAATCACGAGGTGAATTTGTTGATTTACTCGATTTGCATAATACAATTTTAGATTTTGCTGGCGACAAAAGTTTCACTAAAGTACAAGGCCCAGGTCGTTCCATTAAGCCCTTACTAATGGCAGAACGTGTAACAAACTGGAAACGCTACCAAATAATTGAACGTGGCAATGCGCGTATGATCACTGATGGCCAATGGAAACTGGTACGTTATTACAAAAAAGACACTAGTGTTATTGATCATTGGTACGATTTATCGCATCCCATGAAGGAGCGGTTTATTACTGAGCCCCCTCGTAAAGCAATTGTGTTGAAGATGACAACTGAACTGGATGCGTTCTTTGAAAAATATAGCGACCCTGCTCACTCGGGGAAGAATATTTGGCAACAGCCAAGGCCTAATTTCAACAGCGAAAACCTGATGAACCAATCTTTATGGCAATAGCCTTATTTAACGATGCCTTAGTCACTATATAGGCATCGTTTTACTCCAGAGCGATGCATAAACATCTATTAATAAGACACTAAATTATGCCCAGCAAGACCAGATATTGAACCCGTTTTAATCCTAGGTTAATTAATTAAAACTAGCCAATACTGTACTAATGTATTCAGCAAACACGACAGCGCTAACTAACTCAGTTATAATTGTTTTTTACTTCAATTTTTAAAGATCACCATGACTGACATTATTAATAATATTGATGTTTCAATACAACCCATCGAACTTTGTAAACTTTTAAAAATTGCCAATATGGTTGGCGGTGGTGGCGAAGCTAAAATAGTGATCAGCGAAGGTTATGTATTATTAAACAACGAAGTTGAATTTCAAAAGCGTAAAAAAGTCTACCATGCTGATATTGTAGAATTTAATGGTGAAATTATTCAGGTTAATGTAGTGAAACTTGATAAAGAAGATTCGCCTGTAACAACAAAAATAAAAGCCGAGAAAACACTTACCAAACAAAGTGCGTTTAAGAAAACTAAGAATAAAAAAGCTAAAACCGATAACCAGCAACAAGCTGCTCAAGTAAATGATACTCCCCGTTCAAAACGTAAACCTATTTCTTTTTAAATACATTCAGGGCTCTTTTTATGGTAAAAACTTAAGGTATTTAACCACGAGTTCTTTGCTTTGCAAGAGACAAAAAGAATAAAGTAGGGTCAGATACACATTAAATTTTAGTAGCCTGATCACCTCTAAAACGAGCAACATAGCCAAACTTTGGGCTCAATATTCCCTCTTTACAATTACCCTAGACACCAAAATCAATTAATGTGTATCTGACCCTACTTTATATAAACATATTTATTTAAGAGAAAATTAAATATGCCCGTGTTTTTTATTTCTGTTTTGCTAAACTCAAGGTAATAGCGTAGCAATGTTATAGGCGTATTTATAAAATAATATGCTAATAAAGATAAAAGCTATAATAGGCGCTCAGAATTCAAACAATATTATCTTCTAAACAATACTTGTTTAACCAACTTGTATTTTATAATTTCGACATGTTGGCTTAGGAATGCATTTTAAGCATGGTACTAAATATAAAAAAGTTAACATCGTTTTTTGCCAAACGCCAAAATATTACAGTTAGTCAGCCTTTTATTGCTAAATTATACAAAAATTTTACCCGTGAAATTCAAGCTTGTTTTAATTTACCAACATCCAATTCAGCATTAAAAAAATCTTATAAAGCTCGTCAATATCATGCTGTTGTTCAACAGTTACCATTAAGTAGCCTTGGCAATATGCTTACATCGCTAACGCTAACCTTTTGGGGAGATATAAGTAACACTGTTTTCATCATTTGGTTTATAACGTTATGGTCCATTGCAATGATTAATATTGGACTCTGGATGAAGTTAAGACCTATTAATAAGAATAAACCCCTGCCTAATTATGCCTCTGAAACATTAATTTTTGACTTATCTGCAGCCGCATTGCTACATGTCAGTATGGCCGCCTATTTGTTTGGAATAACCAACGAAGAAGGCCGATTGTTACTCACCGCGGTCATGGCTGCTTTCGTTTCGACAGGTAGTTGGATGTTCTCGTTTTTACCTGCAGCTGGCCTCGCATGGGTATTTATTTTTTGCAGTGGCGTTATCATATTACTACCTAATACCTCTATTGGAAATTATGGGTTTTTGATCATACTGGTAAGCTTTTTTGGTTTAATTTTGTCAACAACAGTATTGGTATGCTCTCGAATGTTTTTGTCTAATTTAGATGCTGAAACCAAAATAGAAAATCAACGCCAAGTCATGGGGCTTTTACTTAACGACTTTGAAGAAAATGCCAGTGATTGGCTTTGGGAAATCAACAAATTTGGTCGCTTGCAGCATACTTCAGTGCGTTTAGCTCAAATGATGAATACAAGCCAAGAAGCTTTAGATGGTAAAGAACTTATAGCTATTATTTCTTCTCGCGTTAATACGAGCGAAGGCACAATAGCCTTGAATCTATTAGAGCGTAAAATCCAAGATAAAAAAGCATTTAAAAACTTAATTTTACCTATCATCATACAAAATAAAAATAGATGGTGGTCTATAACGGCTAACTGATAACAATGGCAAGTTTATTGGTTGGCGAGGGGTTGGCTCTGATGTAACCAATGCTAAATTAAGAGAAAAAGAAATCCTTAATCTTGCTAATACCGATAGCTTAACTAACTTAGGTAATCGTCATCAATTTAATAACGTAATGGCGTCGATATTTTCTGATAGAAAAACTAACACGGCATGTACCTTGATGCTGATTGATCTGGATAGTTTCAAAATTGTTAACGATTCATTCGGTCATACAATGGGGGATCAATTATTACAAGAAGTAGCACGGAGATTAACCACAGTACTTAAACCTGAAAGTATACTCATTAGGTTAGGTGACGATGAGTTTGCAATTGTACATACTCAAATAATGGAAAAATCAGCAGTGCGTTCATACGCTGAAAATATTTTAAAAACGTTAACTATTCCGTGGGATATTAATGAACATCGCATTGAGATTTTTGCCAGTATCGGTATTGCTTTTACCACACAAGATACACAGTCTGGCGACGATTTATTTAAGTTTTGCGATCTAGCATTATACGCAGCTAAAGCGTCTGGCAAAGGCACTTATTGCTTTTTTGAAAAATCAATGGAGCAGCAAGCACAACAAAAGTTAAGTTTACTTTCAGACAAGAAAAAAGGAATATCTAATAACGAGTTTTTTGTGCATTATCAACCTCAAATTAATTTGACTACAGGTGAACTCGCAGGCTTCGAAGCGTTAGCGAGGTGGCAACACCCAGCACTAGGCATGGTATCTCCTATTGACTTTATTCCATTGGCAGAAGAAAGTGGCTTTATTAATGTATTAAGTGAATTTATATTGAATCAGGCATGTAAAGATGCCCTGACTTGGCCTCCACATTTAAAAATTGCTGTAAATTTTTCACCTTTACAGTTCAACAATTATGGTATTTTCGAATTAATAAGTCAGACATTAACTGACTATAAATTAGCGCCCCAGCGATTAGAAATTGAATTGACTGAATCCGCTATGATAGCCAATACAGACCATGTTTTAAATATTCTTAAACAATTGCAAAAGTTAGGCGTTCGTATTGCACTTGACGATTTTGGTACTGGCTATTCATCGTTATCTTATTTACAAAAAATTCCGCTCGATGAGCTTAAAATCGATCGTTCATTTGTTTGTCAACTCGATACCCCTGATAACGAACAAGCTATGGCGGTTTTACAATGCATTTTAACTTTAGCGGAAAGTTTTAATTTTGAAACAACGGTTGAAGGTATCGAACTAGCAAAACATGTTGATATTTTTAGAGAGTTAAAAACGACTTACGGCCAAGGGTTTTATTATGCTGAGGCAGTCGACGCAAAGCAGACGCTTGCACTAATTAATAACTGGCAAGCGAAACGGTAAATACGGTAGCAGGCTATGATAGTTATAATGAATAAGCTGTTTTGGCTATAATTAAAGCTTTAATGTCTTATAGTTTTTTTTGCCAGAATACTGCTTGGCCCATTTTTGGATCCAGCTCATAGCCGCTAAACCCTACTTTTTCATAAGCCTTTTTTGCAACAATATTTCCTTCAAGTACTTCTAAGGTTAATTTACAACAGCCTTTATCAATAGCAATTTGTTCTACATAATCAAATAAATACGTGGTTAGGCCGCGCCCTCTAAACTCTTTAAGCACAACAATATCATGAAAATTAATTAAAGGTTTTGCACTAAATGTTGAAAAACCTTCCACACAATTTGCTAACGCTGCAACTTTATCATCTACATAACACAATACGCTGAAAACATTATTTTGCTGTTGTAACTTCTCAATTAAATTATGCTGTGTATATGTTGACAAGCATTCACCGCCCCCCATGGGATCAAGGGCGTATGCAGACAAACATATCATTACATCATTTGCCTGTTGCTTGTTATAATAATCCGCGGTAATTACAGATACATTCATATAAATCTCCTTTGTACGATACAAATAATAAATACATTGTTCAGCTATACGCAATACTTTGGCAATACCCTTAATTAACACAATATCATGCTAAGTGACGATAAAATAAACTCAGCCGCTTATTTGCCCTACCCCGATATATTTATCCGCGAATAATACTATAGCCTGAAAGTGTTATTTGCTAGGCTAACGGCATTGTTATCATTTTAGTTTACAAAAAAGAGTTTAATATTATGACCAGACTTAATTTGCCGCTTTGGGCATTTTTAACATTGCTTATTAACCCTATAGTTTATGCAGCAACGCAAACTCAGTTAAGTGCAATACCAGTGCCTGTTAGCAATAACGGTGTAGTACAAGTTAAAGTAAACAGTAATTGGTACTGGATTTCGTTTAGTGGTTTAGGGACCAACAAAGGCTATCAAGATGTGCATAATCGTACTTTTGCTTTTGATGTTAGTAAAAACAAATGGTTGGAAAAATCACCGGTACCAATAGCAAAGCCTATTAACGGTTTAGTAGGACGTTTAGCGAGTGTAGCAACCGCTATTGATGAAACAGCTTACGTTTTTGGTGGCTACACGGTCGCTAAAGATCATAGTGAAGTTTCGGTGCCCGACGTTTATGCTTATCATGTATTAAGCGATAAATACCAAGCTTTAGCTCCTATGCCAGTGCCTGTAGATGACACTATTGCCTTGCCTTATAACAATCGATATATCTATTTAATTAGTGGTTGGCATAACGATGGTAATGTAAATTTAGTACAGGTATATGACACTAAAACCGATAAATGGCAACAGGCATCA
Organism: Colwellia sp. NW0002-52-1; assembly: GCF_057550865.1. Lineage (NCBI taxonomy): Bacteria > Pseudomonadati > Pseudomonadota > Gammaproteobacteria > Alteromonadales > Colwelliaceae > Colwellia > Colwellia sp. NW0002-52-1. The sequence continues at coordinate 189,450 of NZ_BAAJLU010000008.1, forward strand.
CCGTTTCCTGGTAAGGCGGTTTTTGGCCATGCTGGCGGCATTGTTGATAATACTATATTAGTTTGCGATGGCGTTAGAGTTGACGTACACCTTAATAAACGTCGAAGTTATGCAGCAGAAACAGCCTGCTATCGAGGTGAAATTGATAGCCAAACTCCTCACAAAATTGCTTGGTTTAAAGTGGAACACCCAACAGGCGAGTCTCGTTATCGTATGGCCGCAAAAGGTATAGTTAGTAATACAAACAACAAAGAAATCGTCTTTATTGGTGGGAGTAACAACCCGTATAACTATAATGGCATTGGCTATAATGGTATGCCTTCCGAGCCAAGCGATCAAATATGGCGTTACAATATTAAAGCTGCACAATGGCTAATAACCACCACGGATACTGCAACCATGGATCATAGAGCTTTGTTAGAATTAAATGGCGAGTTATTTACCTTAGGTGGTATGGGCAAAAAACAACAAGTTCTTAATACGATTAATCGTTATTAACTAAGCTTATCAATAATATTTACCTATTGGGCAATTAAAACCTTTTTCGTGTGAAATTGCCCTGATAGAATACACCTCATATTTATACTCGCTTACTAATGGAATTTTTTCTCAATGCGTACAAGCCAATATTTACTTTCAACTTTGAAAGAAACCCCTGCTAGCGCTGAAGTTATCAGTCATCAATTAATGTTACGTGCTGGTTTAGTACGTAACGTCGCATCAGGTTTATATACTTGGTTGCCCACCGGCTTAAAAGTTTTACGCAAAGTTGAAAACATTGTTCGTGAAGAAATGGAACGTGCAGGTTCACTTGAAGTATTAATGCCAATGGTACAACCGGCAGACTTATGGGAAGAATCTGGTCGTTGGGAAGATTACGGCCCAGAACTTCTGCGTATTAATGACCGCCACAATCGCTCTTTTGTTTTAGGGCCAACGCACGAAGAAGTGATCACTAAACTTGTTGCGAACGAAATAAATAGCTACAAACAGCTACCGCTAAACGTATTTCAAATACAAACTAAATTTCGTGATGAAATACGTCCTCGTTTCGGCGTTATGCGTGGTCGTGAATTTTTAATGAAAGATGCCTACTCGTTTCATTTAGATAGTGCGTGTTTAGACAAAACTTACCAAGCGATGTTTGACGCTTATTGTCGTATTTTCGACCGTTTAGGTTTAGATTACCGTCCAGTAATTGCTGATACTGGCTCTATTGGCGGCGAAGCGTCACATGAGTTTCACGTGTTAGCTGATTCAGGTGAAGACGACATCGCCTTTAGTGACGGTTCTGATTTTGCAGCAAACGTTGAAAAAGCTGAAGCTTTAGCGCCAGCAGGCGATCGAGCTGCACCGACACAAACGATGACAGAAGTTGCAACACCTAATGCTCGTACAATAGACGATGTCGCTAAATTATTATCGATTGATGCCACAACCACAGTTAAAACACTGTTAGTGCAAGGTACATCAACAAAAGAAAACGAAACGCCGATTGTTGCGCTAGTATTACGTGGTGACCATCAATTAAATGAAGTTAAAGCCGAGAACCTAACACAGGTTGCTTCACCATTAACTTTTGCGACCGACGAACAGCTTGTAGCTGCTGCGGGCTGCAATGCAGGCTCTATTGGCCCTGTAGGTTTAAACATCGAAGTTATTGTTGATAGAAGTGCCGCGCACTTAGCTGATTTTGTGTGTGGCGCAAATAAAGACGACGTGCATTTAACCGGTGTAAACTGGGATCGTGATACCACAAGTTACACTGTTGCCGATTTACGAAACGTTGTTGCTGGTGACCCTAGCCCGTGTGGACAAGGTAATATAGAAATAAAACGTGGTATTGAAGTTGGCCATATTTTCCAACTTGGTGATAAATATGCACAAGCAATGAACTGCGGCGTATTAACTGAAGCAGGTAAAAACCAAATTTTAACCATGGGTTGTTACGGCATAGGTGTTTCACGTATTGTGGCTGCAGCTATTGAGCAAAACCATGATAAATATGGTATTAAATGGCCTGCTGCTATTGCACCATATCAAGTAGCGGTTGTGCCAATGAACATGGCAAAATCTGCACGGGTTAAAGAAACCGCAGAGGCGTTATACGAGCAGCTACAAAGCGCCGGCATTGAAGTTATATTTGACGATCGTAAAGAGCGCCCTGGTGTAATGTTTGCCGATCACGAATTAATAGGTACACCATTGTTACTTGTTATTGGTGAACGTAATTTAGACAACCAAGAAATTGAAGTGAAGAACCGAATTACTGGTGAAAAGTCGATGTTAGCCATTGCCGATGTAATGTCGTTATTTGCATAATGTTTATTTTTACGCACTTTTATAAATAAAGAGAACGGCTTTGCATAACTTGCAAGGCCGTTTTTATTTAGGTATTAACTGATACTTAGGTAAGTTTACCTAATCTCTGCAAAGCTCTATACAACTCTGCTAGCAATCACATTTATCCCAATAAATCACGCGGTCAAACAATTTTGCAATATTTAACGATAATGCTTTAAACGTGGTTATTGGCTTAACATCTGCTTGGAAACACTGCCAAATAAATTGATGACAATTGTTATTAAACAAATGATAATTAATTACCTGATAAATTTGTTCAATGGCTTTTTGTGCGGCTAATTCACTCACCAAAGGCCTACCTAATGAATCACAGGCAATAAAAATTCCATCTCCGGAGCGTGTTTGAGTAAACCTTTGCACAGATACTGCTTTAATTAAACCATTACCATCAACTTCAACAATAGTATTGTCACCAATCCAAATTCCACTGTGCTCTAAAATCCCACCAATACCACAACAAACAATCGCCCCAATCTCAGGCTTAACAAGTTGTTCAGTGTAAAACATATCAGTAGGATAGATAGCAATTGGCGACTCATGTCTTTCAAGATCAGCAAGAGTTTTCGCTCGAAACCTATTAGCACGATAACCTTGTTGACGTTTTCTATCATCAGCCAATGTTTTTACGGCTAAAACAGAAGCGGCAGCACCTAGCCACAATAAAGGTAAAGGCATTATTAGTCTCCTCGTTAGTGTAAGTTTTCCTGAATGTATGCCCGAAAAATTCCTCTTAATAACAAGATGGCGTAATTATTCACTATTTACTATAAAAAAGTTGCAAGTAACTGTTTCAAAATTGGCTAATATTCGCAACAATGGGATTAAGAACATTAATTTAAATAACGTACATTCAATGACTATCAGTTTTGCTTTAGCTTCATTTTCTGTTTCATATTAACGAGCACGGTAACGTTAATTCACTTTTATCATTTATAAGACCGCCATTATGAAAATTATCAGTAAATCTTCAAAATTAAAAAACGTATGCTATGAAATTCGTGGACAAATTGCTGCTGAAGCCAAACGTTTAGAAGATGAAGGTCATAAAATTTTAAAACTCAACATTGGTAACCCTGCCCCATTCGGTTTTGAAGCTCCCGATGATATTTTAAAAGATGTTATTCGCAACTTACCCACGGCCCAAGGGTATTGTGAATCAAAAGGTATATACCCTGCACGTGTAGCTGTAATGCAATATTTTCAACAAAATGGCATTTTAGATGTCAGTGTTGACGATATTTATATTGGTAATGGTGTTAGCGAACTTATTGTTATGGCCATGCAAGGTTTGTTGAACGACGAAGATGAAGTGTTAATTCCAGCGCCTGACTACCCCTTATGGACAGCAGCAGTTGCGCTTTCTGGTGGTGAGCCAATACATTATCATTGTGACGATGAAAACCACTGGTTTCCTGACTTAGAAGATATGGCGAATAAAATAACACCTAAAACCAAAGCCATAGTGTTAATAAACCCAAATAACCCCACTGGCGCGGTTTACAGTGAAGAAATTCTTCAGGGTATTATCTCGCTTGCACGTGAACATAACTTGATCATATTCAGTGACGAGATTTACGATAAAATTCTTTATGATCAAGCTAAGCATATTCCAACGGCAAGTTTAGCAAATGACGTATTGATTATTACTATGGGGGGGTTATCTAAAAACTATCGCATAGCAGGATTCCGCGCTGGTTGGATGGTTGTTTCTGGTCCTAAATCTCATGCCGAAGATTATTTAGAAGGTTTAAATATACTTGCTTCCATGCGCTTATGTGCCAATGTGCCCTGTCAACATGCTATTCAAACAGCACTGGGTGGCTACCAAAGTATTAACGAACTCATTCATGGCGATGGTCGTTTACTCAAGCAACGTAACTTAGCACACAAAATGATAAATGAGATTGACGGTCTTTCTTGCCACCCCGCAATGGGCGCTTTGTATTTATTCATTAAAGTGGATCAAGAAAAGTTCAACATCAGCAATGATGAAAAAATGATATTAGATTTACTCAAGCAAGAAAAAATATTGCTCGTACATGGCAGTGCTTTTAATATTCAACAAAAAAATTACTTTCGTTTAGTGTTTTTACCGCATGTAGATGAATTAAAACAAGCAATGGAAAGGTTAGCTAACTTTTTTAGCACTTACCGCCAATAATTTTTAATACTTATTTATAGTTTTACTTAAGGTTTTAATATGCAAAGTACTTTTCTCGCTTGGATGTTTAGAATGCCACTTATCAAACGCTGGGCATTAATGTTTTGCGTTAAACCAGAGAATGTTGCAGAACACTCTCATCAGGTAGCGATTGTTGCGCATTTATTAGCGGTAATTAAAAATGAAAAATTTTCAGGAAACATAAATGCCGATAAAGTTGCTACCGTTGCACTTTATCATGAAGCTAGTGAAACAAGGTTTGGTGACATTGTAAGCCCAACCAAATATGCAAACCCAGAGATCGCACGTGAGTTTAAAAAAATAGAGTATATTGCGGAAAAACAATGCCTTGAGTCTTTACCTGAAGAGTTTCAAGCTGTTTTTTCAGATATTATTGTGCAAGATAATGTAGACGAACAATACAAAAAAATTGTTAAAGCCGCCGACATATTAGTGGCGTATATTAAAGCACTTGATGAATTGAACCACCAAAATCATGAGTTTGATCACGTAAAAGAACGTTTAGAGTTAAAGTTAACCAGCCTAAAGCAACAAATGCCTGAAGTTGAATATTTTTTGTCGGTTTTCCTTAAATCTTGCTCTACAACAGTAGATAAGCTTACCGAAGTGCAAATTAAAAAATAGTAGCAACGTGCACCTAGTTAAACATTCATACGCTTATTAAAAATAATTAAATGAGAAAAACCATAAAATATTATGATAAAAAAACATCTAGGCTTTTTGATTAACCTTGTCGCTATAGCGTTATTTATTCCGGGTATATTTTTACCTATGTTTTCGCTAAATATGGCGATGACAGCAAACGTTAGTGGTGCAAAAGTTACCAATACATTAATTGATAAAAACTTATCTTTATTACAGACAGTACAAGAACTTTGGCAAGATGAACGCTTATTAGTTGCCGCATTAATTTTTGCTTTTTCAATTTGTATTCCAGTGATCAAGTTTATATTGCTTACCCTAGCTTACATAAAAAAGCATACCAGGCTTGAAGTTATGGTTTATAGCATTATTAGCAAAATTGGTAAGTGGTCGATGGCTGATGTCTTTGTAGTCGCTATTTTCCTTGCTGTGTTATCTACAAATCATGCGGAAACCGCGACACAACAACAAATGGCAATTTTTGGTTTCAAGTTAGACTTTATTATTAGTAGCGAAACTTTGTCTGCTTTGGGGCCAGGCTTTTATTACTTTACTAGCTATTGTTTATTGTCTTTATTAGGCACAGCAATAAGTAGCAGTAGCATTGGTACAAAAGTTTTAGCGACAGCAAAACCATCAGCTGTGATTAAAGCTATTGACGAGTAATAATTAACCTAACCCACCTATTATAAATAACACTGACTAAAATTAGGCCATGTGGCTAGTGGTGCTAAAGCGCAATAATATTTTGCTGGTGACGAAAAATACTGATGCAGCTTTTGGGTATTCAGGCCTTTAATTTTTAATAATGTAAAAGTCGTCTCCACGTTTCACAGTTAAGTAAGCACGATTGTACTCGCTGAATATACATATAGGGCGGCGGTGCAAAGAGCAATATACATTGCCGTCTGGTTTGAGTTCATCAAGGCTTATATCAGCACCTTGATGTGGGCACTTTGCTGAAATAGTACGATACTCTATTTCACCATTGGCTAGCAGCTGCCGATAGATAACAACAGGCTTTTCTGTGCTTGAATATGGTAACTTCGCCATCGCAAATAGAACATCTTCACGCTGAGTTGTCTTAAGATCTGCAAGCTTAATTTCATCTGCTACCTGGCCGCCTGCGGGGTAGTACTTATCTAATGTTAGCAAAATTATTTCCAAATATTCTTTAGTATAACAAGCTTATATTTTGTCATGTTTATTATCTTATTCAAGTATGATTAATGGTTATGAAGAACGTAAATATTGCAGGCTAACGGCTTGTAATTTATTTTATACTGGCAATAAATAGCAGTTCTTCCATAAAATAATGAATAAACTAGCCACTCTCAGCTACTAATCACAGCTACTAATCACAGCGAAAAAATTACAATCACTCAGTTATTTCTGCTAATTGATTAAAATTTAATACTCTTGAAATTGTCTTAAACAATAAGTAATACTACCTTTAGATAATCAATAAAAATTTGACTAGGTAGTTTTACCTTGAAACAACATTATTATATATCAGTCTTTATTTTTTTATCGCTTACTATGATACATACCATGTCACTTGCTAGCGATAAAAGCATTAACTTCAGTGTGCCGCCATTCTCACCTTTTAATGGCTTTGATGAGCAGCCAAAATGTAAAGGTGTTGGGGTGCTAGCTATTGAAAAAGTAGTCAACAATCTTGAAGAAGATTTCACATTAGCTAGACTCCCTTACGCTAGAATTTTAAATTCATTGAAAACAGGCCAGCTTGATTTAGCAATATTATTTAAAAATAATACCGTTGCTGAAAACATTGAATACATTGGCCCACTTTCTATGGCAAAGGTTTTGGTTATTACTCAACCTGGTACCACAGTGAAACATTATAAAGATTTATATCAGCTCGACAGTATTGGGGTGATCAGAAGTGCACAATTTAATAAAAAATTTGATCAAGACAGGCTATTGAAAAAAGTTAACGTTAGTAGCTATAGCCAAGCGATTAAGTTGCTAAAATTAAAGCGTATAAACGCTGTCGTTGGCTCTAAAATTGGACTTGAGTATGCTTTATATCATGAAAACATGAGCAATGAATTAATAGCTGATGCTTTTTACCTTGGTGACAAAGAGCTAGGATTACACCTTTCAAAAAAGTCTGCTTTAATCAGCAACCTTCCGCTGATAAAAAACGCAGTAAAAAGCGCTTATCAAGCTAATCTTACTGAACAGATTTATAGGCAGCAAATGAATGAGTGTTATTCAAAAATATATTAGTGTGTGTTTTGCCCATGATGCTGGCAACCTGCGGTTTCAATTTGCAATACACTGGTTGTAATATCGAACTGCTCTTTTAAAACACGTTCAACTTGAAAACGACAAATTTCGTCATGTTTCTCTAATGTACATTGATGTTTTAACACAATATGTGCACCAACAACCACTTCACCATTATCACTTTTTACAATTAAGTTATGCACATTGTCGATATGGTCTACTTGCTGTAAAGCTGTTTCAATTTTTTTCAGTGCGGGTAAGCGCACACGGTTGAAAAACAGTCCTTTAATACATTTATAAAGCAACTTAGAGCCGGTAAATAGTACAAATATAGAAATAAGTACGCTAGATAAAGAGTCAACAACCGTCCAACCAGTAGCATAAATAATAATACTGGTGGCAAAAGTCACGATAGTTGACAGTAAATCAAAAAAAGTATGTAAAAAAACAGCATATACGTTCACGCTATCTTTGCGGCCTTTATATAAAATATAGGCCGATGCACCATGAAACAAAAAGCCTAACGATGCAACTGAGGACATAACAAAAGTATTTATTTCATGTTCATCATGATGCTCATGACCAAATATTCTGTCGGCACCTTGCAGTAAAATCCAACAACTGATCAAGATATATAACGTGCCGTTAATTAAACCACCTGATAACTCTAACCGTTGATAACCATCACTAAAGGTTCGGCCAAACTTAATCGCTAAAGTTGAGGCTATTAGCGCAATAAACAAAGAACTGTTATGCACAAACAAATGCCCAGCATCAGCATAAACAGCTAAGGAATTAGCATAGAAGGCACCGGCCAGCTGTAACAGCATAAATACACTGGTAATAGCCAGTGCAATAAGTAAGCGCCGTTGTGATGCTTTATGGGTAGTAATAGTTGTCATGCGAAAAAGTTAATACTCTCATTATGGAGATTAATTGAAATTGCTGCGTCATATGTCGTCGAAAAGCGCAGCTGATGTAGTCTTATTTATTCAAAATAAATAATCAGTACAATTGTACATTAAAAACATAAACTACAATTGTACATTACAGAACATTTTAATTACTGCGCCCAATAAGCTTGGTCTAAGCTGTCTTCACGTTCAGGTAAACCACGAGATAAACGCGGGGAGTGCTGCACTAATACCTCATAACTTGCTCTGTTTGCATATTTACTCATTTGAGATAATGAAGAATAAGTTAACGCAGGCTGTTGATGTTTACTGGAATTTGAAACTGTGTTTTTATGATAAACATTAGCACTTAAATCATGCAATATTGCAGCAAGCGCTGCATCACCAGCACCGTTAGTATTTTTAATACTTTCAGGGCCGCCCATATAAGGTGCAGAATGTGTATATATGCGAATAGGTTGTTTACAATCTTTTAAAAACATAGGGCGAGAATATTCATAACGATTAAATTCATGTATTTCGCCTGAAAGTAATGGATACTCACTTTCTCGTTTAAAGGCATCGTCAACGTAACCTGCCATGTATAAACCATCTTTTCCAGCAGTACAAATAACCATATCTACCCAATCGAGGCATTTATTGGCGGCAAGCAGCGGATCTTCAATTTCCGTAATAGCCAAGGCTTCTTCTTCATTCATTGTTAGAATGTTGACATATTTTTGCACAAAATTACGCCAAAACTCAGGCTCTTCTTCGATTAAAAATTTAGTGCCTAACGTTAGTACAACAGGTACACCGGCAGCATTTGCACACTTAACGGCTTTAACAGCAGCTTCAGTCATGGTATCGCCGGGCTGTGTGCGCATTAAATACGAACTAATAACTAATGCTGAAGCTCCAGCAATTAATGACTCGTCGATAGAGTCAGGATGTAAACGGTTAATTAAGCCAGCATTAATACCAAATGTACGTTCTCCGGTATCATCTATCAATGTAAAGCAGCGACCAATAGGCCCATCTACCGGTTGAAGGTAATTAAGATCAACACGCGATGAAGTATTACTGATAAAACGATAAGCGTAATCACCAACATGAATATTTTTAGACATTACGCCAAGCAATACCGAGCGGTCATCAGCAAGCACAGAATAGTTGTGCATAGTGTTACCAATTGTGCCTCCCGCAAATTCATAATTTATTAGCGACTCATCTTTTAAGCGTTGATAAAGACGCTGAGTAACCTCGTCTGAAATAACTTGAGACATACCACGTTGAAGGCCGAATTCATCTAAAAAAGCTTGATCTACTTTCGCTTCTATATCGACTAAAACTTGATCAATACCCACAATGTAATTTTGCTTAGCATTAGCGCTAGCGTTTACTTGGTTTGTTAGTGGGTTTTTATGATCGACAGGGAAATAATGTCTATGTTGACGTCGTCCAGGAAACTTCATGAAGCAATACACGGTTAATGGCAAAAAACGAATTATACCGTATTGCTATTTGGTTTGACCAGAGCACATCACATGAAATAACACAGAAATGTCTATAAGTTTGTACTTATCGCTAAATTGTAATTTTATAGTTGCTTAAAAATTAGCTAAAGAGCGTTTTATAATTCAAGACAAAGCTCTAAATTAACGCTCTTCAATTAATAATTGAAATAAAGATCAATGCATTACATAATCGTCATACGACTCGATTTCTCTTTGCATTCTTTTTTGCTCTTTTAATGCTTCAATTTCGCGCCATTTACGCTTTGACTGCTTGCTATTTTTTTTCTGTTGAAACTCAGCATAATCGTCTACTTCATCTAAATACTTTTCTTTATATTGCATAACACATACTCATTTAAATAATTTATCTTTAAATTAATAAGTTTGTGTTTCAGTTATTTGAACGAAATATGACAATTTAAATACCAGCTAAAGTTATTTGAACTCACCATTGGCTATCTATTTTTTTAAATTCTCTTTTACTCCATTACATTGAATTCATTTTCATAGGTAAGAATGTGATAATGACAAAGGCCTAAGCTATAAGTTAATTAATTTAAACTAAAATACAAACAGCGCTAATTATTTAAAAGAATTTATGCTTAAATAAACAATATGATGAAAAATAGAAAATTAAGCCCATTGGAGAGCATATATGACAGAAAATAAAAAATATCGTTTAGTAACTAGAAGTGATTTCGATGGCTTGGTTTGCGCTATATTACTCAAGCATATTAATTTAGTTAACGACATTCTTTTTGTTCATCCAAAAGACATGCAAGATGGCGTTATCCCTATTAGCTCTAACGATATTTCGACTAATCTTCCTTTTGTTGAAGGTGTACATATCGCTTTTGATCACCATCATAGCGAAACCATACGCAATGAAAAAAGTGATAATCATGTTATAGACCCTAAGGCACCATCAGCGGCACGTGTTGTTTATGATTATTACGGTGGCGCTGAAACATTTCCAAAAGATTGGGATAGTATGATGGCAGCCGTTGACAAAAGTGATTCGGCACAATTTAACATGGAAGAAGTGTTAAATGCTAAAGACTGGGATTTACTTAATTTCATTATGGATTCTCGCACGGGTTTAGGCCGATTTAGAGATTTTAGAATTTCTAACTATGAGCTTATGATGGCTTTAATCGAGTTTGGTAAAGATCATAATATTGACCAGTTACTTGAATTGCCAGACGTAAAAGAACGTACTGAGCTTTACTTTGAACATGAAGAAAGCTTTAAAGAACAAATTATGCGCTGTGCAACCGTACACGGTAATTTAGTGGTCTTAGATTTACGCGATGAAATAATTATTTACTCTGGTAACCGCTTTGTAATTTACGCCTTATTTCCACAATGTAATATTTCAATTCACATTATGTGGGGCCTTAAAAAACAAAACACCGTTTTTGCGACAGGTAAGTCTATTTTTGACCGTAGTTCAAAAACGAATGTTGGCGAATTAATGCTTAAATTTAATGGCGGTGGCCATAATGCCGCAGGTACTTGCCAAGTGCCACATGAAGAGAATGAAGCATGTCTTGCAGAGCTTATTTCTACAATCAATGCTGATGGCTAAATATCAATAAACTTATCTAAAAGCCTAACTCGTATAAAGTAAATACTTTATACGAGTTAAATAACGATATAGAAAAGCGTTAACTATATTATGTACCTTGCTATTTTATATGTGCTTATTAATAAACCTCAACGACTCTTCTAAAAATATTCGGCGAGAATTACCACTAGAGAACCAATGGTCTTCCCCTTCTAACTCAATATACTCACTTTTATTATTTCCTAATTCTTTTAATTTTTTATGCATTTTATTCGATTGAAATACAGGTACTTGAGTATCATTATTCCCATGTATTAATAACAAAGGTAGCGTTGCTTTAGAAGCCAAATGGTAAGGTGAGTATTGATGTAACTCTTTATAATCCCCGGGTTTACCAATACTTTTAGAAAAGTAACCAGAGAAATTCAATTGCTCTTTTTCATGTAAGAAAACATCACCTAAATTACTAATGCCTGCAAATGAAACACTGCATTTAAACATATTTTGTCTACTAGTAGCGCTAAACATAGCAACATAGCCGCCATAACTTCCACCCACAACACAAATTCTATTTGGGTCTATTTTGCCATCTGTTATTAATAACTTAACGCCCTCATCAACATCTCTTTGCATCGCCTGGCCCCACTGTCCGTAACCACTTTCTGCAAAGTTTTTACCGAAGCCAGAAGAGCCCCTAAAGTTAGGCTGAAAAACAGCAAAGCCCTCAGCTACATAAAACTGACGCATCCAATCAAAGCTCATATCATCTCTAGATTCTGGTCCACCATGAGGCATAACAATTAGCGGGGGTTTTTCATCTGTTTTTAACACTGGCATAGTGAAGTAGCCCGTGATCTTTTGCTCATCACTCGTTTCATAATCAAAGCGATTAACTTTACCTAAAAGAGCTTTGTCGACAGCGGGATAACCTTCAGCTACTGGCATTAGCTGACCTAATTTACGATCGTAAACCGTATATTTTTCCGGATAAGAACTACCTGAAGTTTTAATTACAATACGCTCACGCTTTAAATCATAAGATGTAATATTAACTTCAGTATCCAAATAAGTCGCTTTCAGATCAGCTTGAATCTGTGCTAGTTCATTATCTAGATAATCATATTCAGCATAATCTTCAATTAATTTTGTACCAACTATTTTATAGGCATTGTTGTAATCATAAACAATATTATCTACATCATAAATATCACTTTCAGCAACCGTAGTGGCTTTACTAACAATAAACTTATCTATCGTAGATTTTACCAATACTCGCCTACTGTCTTTATTACTCTGCCAATAATATAGCGTTTTTTTATCTTCACTTAGCCTAACCACAACTTCAGTGAAGTTTTCCAATTTTCCGTCTTTTAAAATAGAAAGCCGTTCAAAGTCGCCCTCTGATTCATCTCTATATAAATTGACCCATTTAGTCACCTTACCGCTGTAGAGCCGATAAAGAAAAACATCACCGTCGTTATCTGTCAGCCAATTTCTTGCATTAGTATCTCTAAATATCTCTTCTCTACTGCCATCTTCAAGCTTCACTTTATACAGCGCATTGATTTTCCCGTAATAATATGAAAGCAAAATGTGTTCATTGTCGTCAGGTAATTTATTAACTAAAGTGGGAGCACCAATATTGCGCTTAAAACGACTACTGTTAAAAATCCACTTAACCTCGTTAATTTCCACGTCAAGAACTCCTAACCTATACATGGTAAAGGTTTCAAAATCACCTCTTGAATAATATGGAATGGTTAAATCTAGTAAAACATTTTTATTATTTGCCCATGTAAAGCCTCGTATCAACGCTTTTTTCATTCCAAAAACTGTAGGGTTACCACCAGCTAATGCTTGGGTTACAACTACATACTTACCGTCTAGATCTCTTAGATAAGCAATTTTTTGTCCATCAGGTGAGATTTGTACATCTGTTACAAAAGGGAGTCGGCCAAAACTATCTACGTTGCTGTTTGCTTGAGCAAAGTAGCAAATCATAGATAAAGACACAGCCAATAAAAGCTTCATAGTTAATCCTTTGATTATTATTATTTTTATATTTTCCATTACGCTAACTCATTAATACTACGTTCTTTAAGTGGATTTTAAAAGCAGCTAATTTAGTTTTTATACCGCCCTTAACGTTAACAAATAAATATAGTTTACTCGTAGTCACAAAATACAAAAATAATTAAATTTATGTTATACATGAATACCTTGAAACACTTTTAAATTTAACAAGGAACATTATGTCTGAATCTCAATGCGCATCATGCAATCATATTGTTAAAGCAAAAGTACTTCATTGCCCTATGTGTAATGGTGGTATGAAAGTATTAGAGGAAACGAAACAAAAGTCGTGTCCTCGATGTTCCATACCTTTACAGATAAAGCACTACAGAAAGTATGAATTAGATAAATGTAATCAATGTGAAGGCCTATGGTTACAACCAGATGAATTTTCAGTTTTAACATCCGAATTTGACGTTTACCGTGATGCTGAAAGTAATCCACAATATTTACGTACGGGGCTACCTCAAGCTGAAAACTACTTACCCTGTGCAAATTGCCATAAAGTTATGTCAAGGCGCAACTTTAAGTCGATTTCTGGCGTATTAATTGATGCCTGCATACATTGCGGCGTTTGGTTAGACAAAGGCGAGTTACAAAGTATTCGAAACTTTATCGCCAGCGGTGGTTTAGATCAGGCTCAAGATAATAAGCTGGTAAAACAAGAGCTAAAATTAGATGCGTTGAATGATCGTGTTTCGGACCTTGAATTGATGGAGAAAATGCTGAATAAATATAATATGAAAAGAATATTATTCAGAGGATTTTAAACTTTTGTAAGCTAAAAGTAAGTAAAATACAGAGCGGCTAAACTTAGCCCATAAGTTCAATTATGTAATTAGCTAGAAAATTTTAAAAGTAAACTCCACAGTCGAACCAAACGCCAAGCACGCCACATTAAACGCACGAACGTAATATTTAGCATCATGGAGGAAACTCGTTTAATGCAGTCGCGCCAACAAACTCCAGAGCTAAGGAAGTATAAATGCTGCTAAGCTCCCCTCTCCTTTTTGATTTAGTCGGCCCCAATGCCATACTTATAAACAAGCTCCAGTCCGATCAATTTACAGGGGCTTGGTGAAAGAGTAATGTGTATCTGACCCTACTTACTATTGTCGTTTGACTATCTAAAACATTAATTTCTTGAAACATTAAAATATAAACTCAAGAATCGAATCAAACACCAAGTCTGCTTCATTAAAAGCCGGAATGATGACCAATATTCACGTACGTCGAGAATATTGGGCATCATGGAGGGAATACGTTTAATGCAGCAGCGACGGGTGAGTCCAGAGAAGGTTCGGCGTTTAACCCTCTTTGGGTATAGTCGGCACCCCGACGCCAAACCAATAAACAAGCACCAAGCCGATCAATTCGCAGTGAGTGAGTATCTGTCTAATATTAATATGATTTTAATATTTTTTTTGAAACTTAACTGCTTGGAGTTTTAATCTCTGCTTGGCGTCGCGGTGGCGACAACACCCAGAGGGGCGCTGCACGCCAAACGCCCCTCTGGACTCCCCA